>CAIVPY010000182.1 GCA_903907885.1 uncultured Bacteroidota bacterium | reverse complement strand
GCTTGTAGATACAAATGTAGATGACAGATGATTAAGTACCATAAAGATTTTGAACAAAGCAGAACAAGTCATTTACGATAAACTATTAGGCTATTTTCCTACAGCCAATATCTGCGTTTCAATTCAGCATCATCAAATACAATTGAGCATAAACCAAGAAAAAATGAGTTGTTGGAAGGATGAGTGGGAAGACAAAGAAGCCATTATTGTTTCTCGCCTCAAATCTCTATTAGGTCAAAATAAAAGAATTCACGGCAGGTCTTGCATCATAAAATTGCTTGATAAAAAAACAGCCGAACCCTTTCTAAATCATCATCACATATTGGGTTTTGCTAAATCATATTACAAACTAGGCTTATTCAAGAAAGATGAATTGATCGCTGTTGCTACGTTTAGCAAAGGTCGCAAAATGAATAGGCTTTCTGACAATAAAAAGTCTTTTGAGTTAATTCGTTTTTGCAACGCATCTGGCACCACCGTTGTGGGCGGATTAAGCAAGTTGTTAAAACATTTTATTACCCTAACAGATGCAGGTGATATCATGACATATATTGACAAGGACCAAAGCGAAGGAAAAGCGTTTTTGAAACTAGGGTTCAAACTGATGTCAGAAAGCGAACCTATCGAATTTCAGGTACATAAAAACTCACAACGAAGGGCAAGTAAAAATACTATAAATGTGCAAGATGATTTTCATTTTGTAAAAAACTCAGGAAACCTTAAACTTGTTTATACCCCGCATCATGCAAAAGTATAATTGCATTATCATCACTGGAACTACAGCTAGCGGCAAAACCAAACTTGCTTGCCAGTTAGCCTATGAAATAGGAGCCGAAATTATAAGTGTAGATTCAAGGCAAGTGTATAAAGGCCTGAACATTGGCGCAGGCAAAGACCTAGATGAATATGTGATTAATGGAAAAAGCATCCCCTACCACCTAATCGACATTGCTGATATACAAGAGAATTTTCACCTTCAAAAATTCATCACCCATTTTATTGAGGCTTACAATTCAATTGTAGAAAGAAATAAAACAGCCATAATTTGCGGAGGGACGGGTTTATACCTTGATGCCATCATAAAACAACACCGTTATGCCGCTGTGCCTGTTGATGATAATTTGAGAACAAAATTGATTGCCTTGCCACATGATGAGTTATTAAAAATATTCAACAGTTACCAAACTGATTTTAGCCCTATGGCTGATACCACTTCGAGCAAACGACTTATCCGAGCTATCGAAATCTGCGAATATTTGACACATCACGAAGTTCCTAAAACCAATTTCCCTGAACTACATCCGTTGATCTATTGCATTCAATCAGATAGAGAAGGGCGAAGAAAAAGAATAAGCGAAAGACTAAAGTTCAGACTAGAAAATGGAATGATAGCAGAAGTGGAAATGCTTATCAAATCAGGCTATTTGGCCGACAGATTACAATTTTTAGGTTTGGAATACAATTACATTACCCAATATGTTTTAGGTAAAATAAATTATGATGAAATGCATAAGGAATTAGAAACTGCTATCCATCAATTTGCCAAAAGACAGATGACCTGGTTTAGAAAAATGGAACGTGAAGGACAAAAAATAAACTGGATAGCACACGACTATCCAGTTCAACATATCATTGAGGCTTTTATTTAGTATAATACCAACTCTACTCTACGGTTTTTAGCTCTACCTTTTGGAGTAGTATTAGGTGAAATAGGTTTGGTATCACCATAACCCACAGCAAATACTTTTGTTTTATCAATGCCTTTTTCTATTAAATAATTCAACACGGCATCTGCTCTTTGTTGCGATAATAGCAGGTTCTTTTCAGTATCTCCCAAATTGTCGGTATGTCCTTCAATGGTTAATCTTGCAGCTTTGTTTTCATTCAGGATATTAGCAAGTTTATCTAAATCGTCATACGATTCGCTTTTTATGTTTGCTTTGCTTGGCTCAAACAAAATACCTTTCACAATTTGTTTGATAGCAATTTTGGTTTCATTCGTCATTTGAAATTTAACTTCTGGGCAACCATTATTTGTTTTTGCAGCTACCAAATGGCAATTGTCTTTGTAGTCTGCTACTCCATCTTTATCAGTATCCAACTGCACCCCATGAACATCTACTTCTGCAGTTTTGCTATCAGCTTCTTGGTCAACAAAGTCGCTAACACCATCATTATCTGTATCGGTAAGTAGTAAATCAAGAAGCTCTAATTTTTTATTGGTACTATCAAGTTTTGCTTTTATGTTTTTATATTCATCGCTATGCTCTGATTTTTTCTTTTTGTTATCAGAAAGTTTTTGAAACATTTCATCATAGCTATCAGTCCATTCAATGTTTTTAGACCCTTGTCCAAGATTAAAACATAAGCCAGCACTTAATATACTAAAATAGTCGTTAGAACGATTTGTAGGGGTAAGTGGATTAAAACCATCTAGGTAATCATTGTCTGTAACTCTTAATCCATATTCAACAAAAAAGTCAATAACATTACTTAGCATTTGTTTGTATCCAAAACTTAAAGCAAAATAGCCACCAGTGTTAGATGTTTTGCTACCTAATGGTCTTTCTGTAAAGTCTATATTATCATAATGAATTCCATAACCTAAACCAAAATACACATTGGCATTAATTGGATTAATACCGGTATTATCTAGCTTATTTGAACGAAAATTTACGGCATTAAATACAAACTGAAAATTGGATTCGTAAACACTTGACGAAGCAGTGTTTTTACTGTTACTGTATTTAATATTGGTCTTTACTCCTGTAGTAGCAAGCGTGCCACGAAGCGCAAAACGATTATTCAAAGAATATTTACCCGTAAATCCCAAATGATAACCAGGTGTACCAACATCTCCATCTGCATGACTAAATGCAGTACCAACTTGAGCACCTAAAGCAAATTGATTGTATTGGGTTTGAGCATTTGTTTTAAACGTGGCAAGTGATGTAAATATTAAACAGTAAAAAATTATTTTTTTCATAGCAGTATTGTTTGTATAGCAATGTATCTTTTAATATGAAATTGAGTTGATAAATTATTTCAAATGCAATTATATTTAGCATTGTTGCCGACAATTTTATGCAAGTAGTTTATTTCTGTCGGCAAATCAATTTACGATTTTGATAAATATTGAGACAAAAATCCCTATTATTTTATAATTGAATAGGAAAACGTATAAGAATTTTAAGGCATGCACATCTTTTGTCCAAGATTGGTGTCCATGTCAATCCTTCTATGCTCACAAAATGTGGTTTTTGGGGATACAAAAACGGAAACAACAATGATGATAGCACTTGTCACCCTGAGCTTGTCGAATGGGTGAACGCAATAAAAGGTAGTATAAAGAAGATTGTGTAAACAGGTTATATCTGCACCTATTGAAACCATAGAAATCGCTCATATCCTATCTCTCCAAGCAACAACATAAAGATTCTATTTCATTTACCAACCGTAGTTGCAGCGCATTGGCTTAGTTGAGCATTATTTATGGTGCGAGTTGCAAACTCTTATTTCATTTTATATTCGTAGTCCCTCTGCTTCGGCTTGGCAACAGACTACGAATAGTAGGGCAAAAACTTCTCATATTTCTCTTCACAAGTAAGGCTTAGCTTAACTATTGTCAAAGCGAGGCATATCATTTCTTCCAATTTTCAGGATTTCTACTTGCATGAAAAATATGATGAATCACTATCGTATAATTATCTATTGTATAAAAAATCTCAAAAGGGAATCTATTTGTGAGTGCCATTCTAAAGTTTCCATAAACATTAGCAAATAGAAGTGGATTTGTTTTAATAATATCTATGGTAGAATCCACCTCATTAATAAATTCAAAGCCTAAATTTTCTTTTTTACTATTATACCATTCAGCCGAATCATAAAGTTCTTCTAACGCTTTTGTAGAAATTACAACATTGTAAATCATAACTTATTTAACAAGTCAGACTTGGCATTATCCCAATTTACAAAGCTTGAAGGGTTTGTTTTATATAGCTCAGCACTCTCTTCTAATTTTGATATGGTAAACTCGTTTAATTCGTTATTGTCAAGCGTAACATCATGCACAAAATTTATACTGTTTAACAAATGTTCTAACATTTTTGCTTGTTCATAGGTATCTGTTTTTAGTTGTACAAGTGTCATTTGTTTTGTTGTTTTGTTATAACAAAGCTATTAAAAAATATTTCACAACAAATAAATTTCATCCGAGTAAAGACTCTTCTTCATTTACCAACCGTAGTTGCAGCGCAATGGCTTGG
>CAIVPY010000181.1 GCA_903907885.1 uncultured Bacteroidota bacterium | reverse complement strand
CCATCATAACCCCCACATTTGACATAAAAGCTCTACGCATCTTAATAAATCTGCCTTTTTTTGAGGCGAAAATAATTATTATTGCCAAACAATATTGGCACAATCTTTAAAAATAGCTGTAAACACCCGATTTCTGCTTAAAAACAAGCTAGAAGGCTTTGGTCATTTTACCAATGAAACACTAAAAAGAATTTCACATCAACACCCAGATGTGCAATTTTATTTTCTTTTTGATAGGGCTTTCGATACTTCATATATTTATGGACCAAATATTAAAGCTGTGGTTTTATATCCTCCTGCTCGACACCCTTGGCTTTGGTACATATGGTTTGAGCTGTCTACTGCTATTTGGTTAAAAATACACAAACCCGATTTGTACCTCTCAACAGATGGGTATACTTGCTTGAATACATCCGTAAAACAAGTTGTAGTAATGCATGATTTGGCTTTCGAGCATTTTAACGATAGCATCAAAAGCATTCAATTAAAGTATATGAGAAAAAACAGTCCACTATTTGCTCATAAGGCAAGTAGAATTGCTACTGTTTCTGAATACTCAAAATATGATATTGTAGAAAAATACAGGATAAATCCTGACAAGATAGATGTGGTGTATAATGGTGCAAACAATTTGTATCGCATACTAAACGACTCTGAAAAGCTGGCTATCAAACAAAAACACACTGAAGGTAACGACTATTTTGTGTATGTAGGTTCTATCCATCCACGAAAAAATGTGAAGCGTTTGTTAGAAGCTTTTGATGATTTTAAAACACAATCAGGAAGCAACAAAAAACTCTTATTAATAGGCCGCATGGCATGGCAAACCAGTGATGTAAACAACACTTACCAAGACATGAAGCACAAAGCAGATGTAGTTTTTACAGGATATATTTCTGACGAAGAACTTGCTGAGTGTGTGGGAGCAGCCTATGCTCTTTGTTATGTTTCGTTGTTTGAAGGTTTTGGCATACCCATTGTTGAGGGCATGAAAGCTGGAGTCCCTGTCATTTGTAGCAATATTACATCAATGCTCGAAGTAGGTTTGGATGCCAGCATTCAAATAAACCCATACGAAACATGCGAAATTACTTCTGCAATGCTTTTACTTGAAAACGACAATTCTATCAGAAACACATTAATAGAAAAAGGACTACAACGTCAGCTTGATTATAATTGGGATAAAACAGCAGCCAAGCTTTGGGATTGCTGCTTGAAAGCAATTGGGAATAATTCTAATATAACTTCATAGTATGAGCCATGCAATTAAACTTTAAAAAATCGGGAGTAGGTGATACCTTGATTATCCTTCATGGATTTATGGGTTCACTAGACAATTGGCAAAGTTTGGCAAACGAGTTTTCCAAATCCTTTGAAGTATATATTATTGATGCCCGTAACCATGGCAAATCACCTCATACCGCTACCCACAGTATAGCTGAGATGGTAGAAGATTTGTTTGATTTCATGCACCAACAACGTATTCTCAAAGCCCATATCATTGGACACTCAATGGGTGGAAAAGTAGCCATGCAATTTGCAGTTAACTATCCTACCTATGTAAACAAATTAGTAATTGCAGATATAGCTGCTAAAAAATATGAAAGAGGACATGATGATATTTTTGAAGCATTATACGCCATTGATTTAACAAAAATTCAAACCCGTAAACAAGCAGAAGAAGCCATGTTACCTCATGTAAGCGAATTTGCTACAAGACAATTTCTATTAAAAAACCTCGAACGACTTGAAAATGGTACCTATCAATGGAAAATGAATCTCGATGTTTTAAACCGCGATTATGATGAAATAACGAACGAAGTGAGCTATAATAGTTCCGTTTATATTCCAGTGCTCTTCCTAAAAGGTAATCTCTCAAAATATATCAAGCAAGAGGATTGGGAGCAAATTCAACATATTTTCCCAAAAGCTGAGTTGAATGAAATTAGTAAAGCAGGGCATTGGCTTCATGCAGACAATCCTAGTGAATTTTATGATAAGGTAATTGCATTCCTAACTCTTTAATTATCTATCCTTTGATAAAATGAAATAATCAAGTATGTTTGAGATTTATACAAATGCGCATTTATGAAAATTAGAAATATATCATTTACAATAGCCGTTCTAGCTTGCTTCTCGTCATTTTTTCTCACAGAAAAACAAATGAGATATGAAGGGAATGAAGCTTATAAATCTGAAGAAGCCATGGGTATGGAAGAGGACATAGTTGAAAGGGAAGCTTGGTTGAATAAAATGTTGGCAGACCCAGCAACAGGTAAAATACCAGAACGTATTCGTGAGAAAGAAATACAATTTGCATCTTCACTACCAGTTGAAAGCAATCTAAATAAAATCAATCGCATGGGTTATTGGGTGAGCAGAGGTCCTGATAATGTTGGTGGTCGCACACGTGCCATTGCCATCGACAAGACCAATGAAAATGTATTAATTGCCGGTGCAACGAGTGGAGGTATATGGCGCAGTGAAAACGGTGGTGTAAGTTGGGTAAAAACTACCAGCATGGATTCATTTATAAACGCCACATGCATTACCCAAGATAAGCGCAAAGGGAAAGAAAAAAATTGGTACGTTGGAACTGGAGAGTACTATGGAGGTTCTGTTCCTGGACAGTTCTTTACAGGTAATGGTATTCTAAAATCTACTGACGGTGGTAAAAATTGGATTAGATTAAAAAGTACAAATTCAAATAATGTAGTTTTTGACAACACCTTTGATTTTTGTCATTCATTAGCTATCAATCCAGCTATAGATAGTATTGATGTAGTTTTTGTAGCCACTTATGGCTGTATAAATAGAAGTATAAATGGAGGAACTACATGGTCGACACGCAGAGGAGGATTAACTCAAGCTAGCACTTGGACTGATGTAAAAGTAACCAGTAAAGGTATTGTATACGCTACTTTATCTGGAGCTGGCACAAGTGCCGGTATTTGGCGTTCAAAAGACAATGGTAATACTTGGGCAAATATTAGCCCAACATGGTTTAATACAACTACTGGCCGAGTAGTTATTGGAATTGCGCCTAGTGATGAGAACCAAGTGTATTTTGCAGCAAACACACCTAATTTCGGAAAACAATCTACTCGCTTCGATGGAGGTGTTGAGTGGAATAGTTTATGGAAATACACTTATGTGAGCGGAGATGGCAGCTCTACAGGCGGCCAATGGGAAGACAGAAGCGCCAATATACCCGCACTAGGTGGTGCCTTTGGGAATTACATTTCTCAAGGGGGTTATTGCCTTGATGTGCAAGTAAAACCCGATAACTCTGATGTTGTATTCTTGGGTGGAACAAATCTATACCGCTCTGATGATGGATTTAAATCAACAACACAAACCCACTGGATAGGTGGATATGCAGTTGGCACAACTTTGCCCGATTTTAAAACCTATGCCAATCATCACCCTGACCAACATTCAATAATTTTCTATCCAAGTAATCCTAATAAAGTCATTTCAACCAATGATGGTGGCATACAGAAAACAGAAAATTGTATGGACAATACTGTGGTTTGGAATAGTTTAAACAATGGTTATGTAAGTACTCAATTTTATACCATAGCTATTGATAAAACCAGCACCAATTTTACCATGATTGGTGGACT
>CAIVPY010000180.1 GCA_903907885.1 uncultured Bacteroidota bacterium | reverse complement strand
ATATTCTCGGCCAATTTTTTAAAGGTGAATGCTTCAAATCCATTTTTGTGAATCAACTGTATGCTATATTGAATAATTTTTTTACCTAATTCTGTTTGTTCAGGATCCCTTAAAAACAATTTTTCATTCATTTTTATCTTTAATTCTAATTCCATAACTATCGGGTTTAAATACTTTACAAAGTAATATTCTGGTGCGGTTTATAATTCCAATTGTCAAAAGTAAGTAAAAGTTTTACAATTTATAAAGATAGTAATGCTATCATTCTAAATAAAAGTACTATCATTGCACTGTTAAAAATAAAATACAGGTTATGAATAGTAAAAACATATTTAGCGAAATTAAAAGTGATCTCCCTGCAAGTATCATTGTATTTTTTGTGGCACTACCTCTATGTCTCGGAATAGCGTTAGCATCCGGAGCTCCTCTATTTGCTGGCATAATTGCCGGTATTGTTGGTGGTGTTGTAGTCGGAATGCTTAGTGGCTCACCACTGGGCGTTAGCGGCCCTGCTGCAGGGCTTGCAGTAATCGTATTAACCTCCATATCTACGCTGGGTTCCTGGCCGGCGTTTTTAATGGCAGTGGTACTGGCTGGGTTTATTCAATTAATAATGGGTTTTGCAAAAGCCGGATTTATTGCCTATTTCTTTCCATCTTCTGTCATTAAAGGAATGCTTACAGGTATTGGCTTATTGATTATTTTAAAACAAATACCTCATGCCCTCGGCTGGGATAAGGATCCTGCTGGTGATGCTGCTTTTTTACAGGCAGATGGACAGAATACATTTTCCGAAATATTAAGAGCATATAATTTTATTACCCCTGGAGCGGTACTTATTGCTGCAATATCATTGGCCATTTTAATATTATGGGATAAGGTGTTGACAAAAAAACACCGCATCTTTCAACTGCTGCAAGGGCCAATCGTTGTAGTTATTGTAGGGATTCTTCTAAATTATTTTTTTAAGGCAGGCACATTAAACTTTAGTTTGGCAGAAGATCAAGTCGTAAGACTTCCTGTTGCTAATAATTTAACTGAGTTTTTTAGCCAGTTTACTATTCCTGATTTTTCTGCCATTACAAATTTTGAAGTTTGGAAAATCGCCATTGTGATGGCTATTGTGGCCAGTTTGGAAACATTACTTTGTGTAGAAGCTACCGATAAACTTGATCCGTACAAAAGAGTTACTCCCACTAACAGGGAATTAAAGGCACAGGGCGTGGGGAATATTGTTTCGGGATTAATAGGTGGCTTGCCTTTAACCCAGGTAATTGTACGAAGCTCTGCTAATATTTCATTCGGAGGCAAAACAAAAATGTCTGCCATCCTGCACGGTTTGTTTTTATTAATTAGTGCTATTACTATTGCCGGCCTGTTAAATATGATTCCGTTGGCAAGTTTGGCTGCAATCTTAATAATGGTAGGTTATAAGCTGGCCAAACCAATACTTTTTAAAGACATGTATAAATTAGGTTGGGAGCAGTTTATTCCATTTGCAGCTACTGTTGCGGGTATATTAGCCACAGATTTGCTTAAAGGAATTACCATTGGTTTGTTCTTTGGTATTTTTTACACTTTGCGCCACAGTTACAGAAACTCACATCATATGAAAGAATCAATAACTGCCGAAGACGGACATCAGGTGCACCAGCTAGTTTTAGCAGAAGAGGTTTCCTTTTTTAATAAAGCAAGCGTAATAAAACAACTGGAGGAGATTCCAAATAATTCAAAAGTGATTATTGATTGTTCTAAATCAAAATCAATTGCATACGATGTAGTTGAGCTAATCCGGGATTTCAGGGTTAATGCAAAATTTAAAAACATCAGTGTAGAAACTATCAACTTTATTGAACCTGCTTAAACACATAATTAAATAACAATAAATATAAAAAAATGAAAACATTAAACAAAGAATTACAAGACGCAATTACACCAACTATGGCTATTGAACTTTTAAAAGATGGTAATAAAAGATTTGTAAATAATCTTAAAGTAAACCGAAATCTTTTGCAGCAGGCCAATGATACATCAGACGGACAACATCCTTTTGCTGTTATCCTTAGTTGCATTGATTCCCGCACTTCGGCCGAACTGATTTTTGACCAGGGATTGGGAGATGTATTCAGTGTTCGTATTGCAGGTAATATAATTAATGAAGATATATTAGGTAGCATGGAGTTTGGCTGTAAAGTAGCGGGTGCTAAAGTAATAGTTGTACTAGGGCATACTAAATGTGGTGCCGTAAAAGGTGCTTGCGACCATGTAGAGATGGGTAATCTCACTGCATTGCTCTCAAAAATACAGCCGGCAGTTTAT
>CAIVPY010000179.1 GCA_903907885.1 uncultured Bacteroidota bacterium | reverse complement strand
AATAGGTTTAAGTAGTGTTTTGTAAATAAACGCTAATGTCATCTTCTTTATTTTTTGTATGATACCTATTTACCTCAAAAAATCTATTGTATTAAATCAAAAGAATTTTATTATTGCATATAAAACCCAAAAATTAAATGAAAAAACTTACAAGCTTCATCGTGTTATTTATTAGTACCCTTTGTGTATTTGCACAAAACAATTCTAATCAGTATAAATCAAATAAATCTTCGGAAATAAAAGATGTTAAGAATATTATTAAATTAAATATTGGTGAAATATTTTCCAATACTATGAGTATTCACTACGAACGTATGGTAACTGATAATATTAGCGTTTCACTAGGTGTGATTGGTAAATATAATTCGGCATCAACGTCTATGGGATATGGTAGTTCAGCATATAGCCAGAGCGAAACCACCTCAGGTTTAGGTTTTATGCCAGAAGTAAGATTTTACCCAATCCCAGATTACCATGCACCACGAGGCATGTATGTAAGTGCTTTTTATAATTACTATAATGAAACTTATGAAAAATTGGGTAAAGAATATGCTCCTAGTTCAAGTGTATTAGTTGATTCGAAAGGTACTGTAAGTTCAACATTCAGCTCAAAAGGATTAACCTTGGGTTGGCTGTTTAGAATTAAATCTTCGTTTGTAATTGATTTGGCTTTTGGCGGAGGGTTTCAAACTATAGAATCTCCTTTTACTTACGATTATAAAACAAATTCGGGAATAGTTTTGCAAACCAATAAATCTCCTAATAGCCCTGAAACCAAACTTAATGGCCTATTTAGATTTTCTTTGGGGTATGCTTTTTAAATCTTTACAAAAATTTGTTTTTTTCTAAATAATTAATATTTTGCCATCTTAAATATTAAAAAAATATGAAAAAATTTACATTAACCCTTGCTTGTGCTATCATGCTAAATGTGGCATCAAGAGCAGCTGAGCCAGTTTTAAAAGCTGAGCCAACATTGCCATCTTCTTCTCAACATCTATCTGATGTTAAAATGCCCAAAAAGGCCATGCGTGGAGACGCAGAAAACTGTATTAAGCTTAAACTTGTGCCGTTAGCATTCAGTATGGTTTCATTACAGTACGAGAGAGCACTTAATGAAAAAATGTCGGCAGCATGCGATTTAAATTTATTATTTTATAGTATGTCAACTGGAGTAGGTTCATTAACTGATGCAAAAGTAACATATAGTGGTTTTGGTATTAGCCCTGAGTTTAGGTATTATCCTGGCGAAGAAGCTTTAAAAGGTTTTTTTGTGGGTCCTTATTTAACTTACTTTAACATGGGAATAAAAGCAGAAGGTACTGACATGTATGGCAAAACAGGAAGTGCTGAAATAACTGGTATTACAGCAATGGGTGGTGGAGCACTTTTAGGTTGGAAATGGTTAATAGCTGACGTGTTTGCCATCGAAACTCATGTGGGTGTAAATTACCTTTCAATGACAACTCCTACTACTATAGATGTTAAATATAGCAATGGAACAACAAATAAAGAAGATTTTCCTAAGGTTAGCTTTTCAGGTGCATTGCCTACGGCAGGTGTTTCTTTAGGTTATGCGTTCTAAATAATATTTACTATTTTTCAAAAGAGAGATTGTTACAAAACAGTCTCTCTTTTTTTTGATTTTTTTTTCAATCCAATATTTTGTT
>CAIVPY010000178.1 GCA_903907885.1 uncultured Bacteroidota bacterium | reverse complement strand
GTTCCTTTAGTGTACTGTTTTCATCATTAACCTCATCACTTGTTAGTGCCTTTTCTATTACATCAGCCAAAAGCCTAGCCTTACCTGCCATCATTTCGGCTAGTTTCTTACTGCTATTTATCGTTTGCCCTATGTGAATACAAAAATCCTTTATCAGATTTTCAAACCCTAAAAAGTTTTCAGGAAGTGGTTTTATGCCTTTATCGGTTAGTTCAGCAATTGATATTTTGGTTACAAGTTGCCCATCCCTGTATAAATGAAAATTAATATAATCAGTAAAAATTAAATTGCTTAGCGAAGCTTTGTATCTATCAAATTGTTCTTTGTTGCCTGTTTTTTTTATCCCATCCAAATCACTATCACCTATATCCTTAGCTTCAATAAACCCAACTGGAATTTCGTTACGGGTTAAAATATAATCAGGTGCACCGCAACTTTGGCGTTTAGGCTCATTGGTTGCTCTTATTTCGGGTACTAAGCTTTCAATAAGTTGTTGCAAATCGCCACGAAATGTATGTTCAGTGGCATTTCCTAATAAATACCTTTGGTTAATATTGTCAATGTATTGGTTGAGTGTCATTTTCTATTTTATAGCAAATTATAATCATAGCAAAAGAACATAATTAATAAGATAAAATCATAATCTGTGTATTCTTATGCAAATCGTTGAAATGAATGTTATTGATTTCCTGCTTGCTTAAACAATTTACCGAATTTTGTATTCCTTTAACTATGCGTAATCTGAAGCCAAGCTACTACGTTGAGACTTCACAGAAAAATACCGCTGCCATTGTCAGCACACTTATGCAGTCAGGCATTTCCTTGCTGCCGCTGTCAGCAGGCTTATGCCAAGTGATTTTTCCTTGCTGACACTGTCAGCAAGCTTATGCCAAGCGATTTTTCCTTGCTGCCGCTGTCGGCAAGCTTATGCCAAAAGGTTTTTCCTTGCTGATGCTGTCAGCACACTTTTTCAGACAAAATATAGCTTGCCTGCACTATGGGCAAGAAATTTTGTCACAATCTGTTGTTGTCCATTTGGTTTTGTAATTTGCATTGTCTTAAAATTAAAATATTGGCATTGAATTTGAAATAATGCTGTTCGTAAAAAGTTTAACAACATGAAAACAAACCCAAGATTAATCAAGTATCGCAATGCAGCTTTTATTGCGTTTTTAAAAGATGCAAGAACTATTTGCGAAAAATTTAACACCAAAACCTTAAAACTAGATGGTGAGTTGGCAAAGCTAAGTGGCGGTATCGTTGCTTTGGATAATGTATTTGGCACAGCCAAAGGCAGTGCAAGTACAGATACCATCGAAAACCTAGATGCAAGAAGAGACGATGCCTTTACGGGCATATCTTTTATAGCCGATGCTTACTCAAAGCATTATGAAGCAGAATATAGAGGAGCAGCTAAATTGGTATCGGCTACCATTGCTAAATATGGCAAACGCATAGTTACATTAAATTACTTATCTGAAACCGAAACCCTGCGCAGTTTGGTAAGCGATTTTGAAAACCAAGGAGATGTGAAAGCAGCAATTACTCAATTGCATTTAACCGAATGGGTAAACGAACTGAAAGCAGCCAACACAGCATTTAATGAAGTGTACTTATCTAGAAACCAAGAATTATCAGAACAACCCGATCAAAACATTCTGGATTTGAAAAAACCTGCCATCGAAAACTTCAACAGTTTAATAAATTTGGTAAGTTCATACAATACCATCAGCCCTAATGCAGATTATAAAAAGATAATAGACGAGGTGGAAGAATTGGCAATAAAATACAATGCCAATATTCCATCACCAGTGGCTAAACCTAAAACACCACCGCAGGCATAAAGAGTTTTTTTCTTTGATGTAAGACAAAAACAAATAAAGGGCGAATATTTATTCGCCCTTTTGAATAATTTAGGTGGCGTTAGTGTAAATTATAAAAAGAAATTAAGAATCTCTTTTTTGAGCCATCTCAACAAAGTTCTTAATGATGTTTACTCCAAATTCAGTCTGACAACTTTCGGGATGAAATTGTATGCCAAAAACGGGTAAACTTTTATGCTGAATACCCATTATTTCATCATTGCACATACAATTTATTTCAAGACAACTTGGTAATTCCTCTGCAATCAAAGAATGATAACGGGTTGCACTAAATTCGTTTGGAATGTCTTTAAATAATGCCACATAGTTATGTTTCATTTTATCTACTTTCCCGTGACGTGGCAACTTGGCTTTGGTAATTTTAGCTCCAAAATACTGTGCTATAGCTTGATGTCCAAGGCACACACCAAGTATGGGTTTACTATTGTGATACTGTGCAATTACGTCTAAAGTTATGCCTGCATAGTTGGGCGATAAAGGACCAGGAGAAATAACAATGGCATCAAAATAAATCTTAGACAACTCATTCATTTCAATCTCATTATTTCTATAAACAACACAACTTGCACCACACTGCTCAATATAATCTTTAAGCATGTAAGTGAAGCTATCAAAATTGTCTATAAGAAGGATGGTCATAAGTTATTATAAATAGTATCAAACTCCTTTTCTACTTGCTCCACAGTAATTTCTTCGATTAGTGCGGGTTGATTATGTTTAGTCTTTCTGATTGCTTCTTGCTCATTTGATAGTAATTGTTTGATACTGTCAGGATAAATATAATGCAAATGCTCGTCATAACCCTTAGGATATGGAGCAAACCGACCATAATGTCTTCCCATAAACAAACAAATCGTTTGGGTATTTAAACAAGCTCCAATATGAAAAGCACTTGAGTCGTTTGTTATTAATATTTTACATTTGCTTATAACATCTATAAGCTCTATCAATGTGGTTTTACCACACAAGTTTTCAATACCTAAAACATTTGAATTTTCAATAATTAAGTCTGCCAAAACACTATCTTGAGAAGAGCCACATATCTTTATTTTAACATCATATTTTTGAGTGATGTTATTAATAAGTTTAGCGAAATTATCTTCAGGCCATTGTTTAATCTTTTCTCCAGCACCCGGAAATATAACGATATAATCTTCTTTAGCTTTAGGTGGGTAATTTAATGTAGGAACAATTAGGTCTATCTTCTGCTCTAACAATTTCTCAAAAAAAGCTTTGTTCCTATCAAACTCCCAAATTTTAGATGCTTGAATGTTTAGCAATCTGGTGTACCATAAATCTGATATGAACTTAAAGATAAAAATATCATTGGTTGTGTCGCCTTTTGAGCCAATACGTTCAATAGCATTACTAGCTCTTATGATACTATCTCCGATTAAAAATTCACGTGAAAAATTAGGTTGAATTGCCGAATGAAAACCTTTGCTATTTATATCGGATATAACTTGCTTGCGATATTTTTTATCATCTGTAAATTGCTTTCTGTTTATCCAGATAAATTCATCAATCTCGTTTTTATCAAATATTTCGGCAATATCCTTATACATAATATTGCCGCAAAGAGTGATTTTATAGTCTTTATACTTTTTACTTTCTTTTACAGTTTTCAAGAAATTACGAAAATGAAAGTAGTCGCCAATTGCTTCTATTCTTACTATTAATAATGTTTTATTTTTAGTGTTGTCTATCTTTCTTATAACTATACCATCACTTAGCCAGTTTAGTATAGCTTTTAAAAAATGTCTGACACGAAAAAATCGTTTTAGGTTCATGTATTCTTAATATAATTCTTGAAAAATATTGTAATAAGGTATCAAAAATATATATATTTTGAATTTGTTCAGAAAAAGTATTCCTTACAATAATTTTCAACCAAAACGAAGGATGTTTAAAAAGACCCTTTTGCTTTTCTGCTTCACACTTATAAGTGTGTTTTCATATGCTCAAGACTTCGATTGGGCCTATCGAATTGGAGGGGCATCTACGGATTTTGGAAGAAGAATAAGAACAGATAGCGCAAATAATTTTTATGTTTTAGGATTTTACACGGGTACGCTTGTATTAGATAGTGCTGGTTCTCCTATAAATTTGACAGGTTTTGGTGGTACAGATATATTTCTTATAAAATATAATTGCAACAAAGTTTTTCAATGGAAGGTAAAAGTGGGAGGTACGGGAAATGAATCTGCAAATTTTTCTCAGTGTGGTATTCAAGTGAGAAATAATGGCGATGTTTTTATTACTAACCAATTTGAGGGAACAGCAAATTTTGTTTCAAGTAATGGTTCGACACAAACAATATCTAGCGCTGGCAATTGGGATGTTTTTACAATGAAATTGAATAATAAAGGCATTATTCAATGGGTTGTAACAGCAAGTAGCAATGGTTGGGAGGAATCTGGTGAGGTGGCATTTGATAATGATGGCAATGTTTGTGTAACAGGCTTCTTTAGTAACACATGTACTTTTAGCAGCACTTCTGGTCCCTCTCAAACATTAACAAGTGCGGGAAGTACAGATATTTTTGTAGCAAAATATAATTCAACAGGTAGTTTGCAATTTGCTATTAGAGCGGGAAGTACTTCGCAAGAAGCTCCTGCAGATATTGAAGTGGATGCGGGTGGTAATATATATACATGTGGCAACTTTGCTTGTTGTGCTTCTAATTCTATAACTTTTGGTAGTACAACTTTAAACAATCAAAGTTCGTGGGGTGGTTACATTGCTAAACTAAGCCCGGCAGGAAATTGGTTATGGGCTGTTGGGATGGGCGGACCAGGCTCTGAATCGTTTCAGAAAATTGTATTTAATAGAAGTCAAACACAAATGTTTGTTATAGGGCACGCACAATCCACCTCAACAATTAGTTCGCAACCCCCTGGCACAAGTATTACTGTTACCTCCTATGGTGGTTATGATGCAGTGGTGGTTGGTTTAGATATGAATGGCAGTTTACAATGGGCAAAACATTTAGGTAGCACTGGAGATGAGTTTGGTATGGGGGTTTCTATTGGGGCTGATGGCAATCCATTATTTACCGGGTCGTTTCAAGGTAACGCTAATTTTGATGGAATTAGTGCCACTTCTTCTGGACCTAGTTCAATGTTTGTTGCTAAGTTTATAAATTCTGGAAATATCATGTATTTGAAAAGTGCTGGAGCTTCGGGGTCAACCGTTTCTGGTAATGATATTCATACAAGCTCTTCAGGATTATCGTATGTTACTGGGAGTTTTACAAACACAGTAAATTTCTCAAATTCATTGTCAAGCTCTGGCTCGTATGATGCGTTTGTAACTATGTTTACAGACGTTGATACTACAATTATTATTGCTGATAAACTTAGCATCACTTGTGGTGATAGTGCTAAGTTATCATTAAGTAATAAAACAGCCAACGCTTATAAATGGTTTAGAAACGACACGCTAATATCCAATGCAGATAGCAATTATTTTTATGTTAAAACTTCGGGCAAATACAAATTGGTGGTGTATAATAATTGTGTGAATCCAGATACTTCCAATTTGTTAATTATTACCGCTTCTGGATTTTCAATATCAAAACCCTCAAATCCAACAATATGTTTGGGTGATTCGGTTAAGCTGTCCATTTCAGGAGCTGATTCTTATTTATGGAGACCTGCAAATACTCTAAGCGATTCTGTCAGTTCCAATCCATTTGCAAAGCCGATTACTACTACTAAATATTACTTACAAGCAACAAAGGGGGCATGCACTATTAAAGATTCAATCACTGTTATTGTTTCTACCCCCGCAGCCAATGCAGGATTAGATAAACATATTTGTTTGGGCGATAGTGTGCAATTGGATGGTGTTACCACAGGTAGTTTTGCTTGGCAGCCTACTACAGCCATGAACAATCCCTCTGCGATAAAACCTTTTGTGAAACCAAGCAATGATATAAAATATATTCTCTCAGCAAGCATAGGCACTTGTGTGCAAAGAGATACCGTAGAGGTGTTT
>CAIVPY010000177.1 GCA_903907885.1 uncultured Bacteroidota bacterium | reverse complement strand
TTGCTCTAAACGATTGCCTTCATCGTCTACCAAAACTAAAATATGAAAACCTTTTTCGGCCATCAAAGCCATTTGATGTAAGTTATTTGTTTTACCAATATATAAACCATCCAAGTGCCAAAAAATTTGACTTTTATATTTTGAATGTGCAGCTTTAAAAACTGTTTTACCTTTTTTGCCATCTAATTCAACTGGAATGTAAATTTTATTAGCTCGTTTGGGATAAATCATTTCCATTGGATTTTGTTGATTGGAATTTTGTATGCAATCATTTCTCCACTGAGGTAATTCTTTGTATGTGGCATGGTGGTTTTTGTAATAAAATTCCATAGCAGGGGGCAGTACAAAATAACTCTGGTGTTTCATGTTGTTTGGGCTTTCACACTCGCTATTTACCCTGAATTGCCCACTTGCATCTGTATGAATAATTTGATGATAAGGGCAAGGCATGGTTTTATTACCTGATTTTGATATATATATGCTATCTGATTCGCAAAGTTCAGTTGCTTTGTAACCACTTTGTTTGCACACTGCAGTTTTCGCCATCTCGTCATAAGGCAAATCAAACCAATTAGTAGAAGGTAAGGTTCTGAAAATATCAAACAGAATTGGAGCTGCTGAGCTTATACCGGTCAATCCCGGACGCCCTTCTCCATCTGCATTTCCTACCCACACCACTACTAAATGTTTTGGTGTTAATCCAATTGCCCAAGCGTCTCTAAAACCAAAACTAGTGCCTGTTTTCCAAGCTATGCGTTGCGATGATGAAAATTGAGACCACAAACCTTCTTCACCTGGCCTCATCACTTCCTCCATGGCTTCAAATGTGCTATAAATTGACGAAGCACTTACAAAAAATTCTTTACTTAGTATGCTTGATTTAGTTTTTTCTTTTTTTACATAAGTAGGTTCATGAATATCTAATTCGTTATACATACTACTGTTGCTAGCATAATTATTAAGAATTCGTGCCATGCTTGCATACACTCCTGCCAATTGCCACATTGAGTTTTCGCCACCTCCTAAAATTAAACTTAAACCATAATGTTGTGCAGGTTTGTTTAGTGTTTTGATACCTAGTTTTTTAAGTAAATAATAAAACCTTTCATATCGATATAAATTTAACATACGAATAGCTGGTACATTTAAAGACCTTGCCAATGCTTTGTTTGCAGGCACTGCACCATCATATTCTAAATCGAAATTTTGTGGTGCATAGCCTGCAATTTGAGTAGGTATGTCGGCTATTAAGGTGTTTGGTAAAATAAGACCATCATGCAACATTGCTTCATACAATATTGGTTTCAAAGTACTACCTGGGCTTCGTGGAGCTTGTATAATATCAACATAACTTTCGAAGTCGGCTTGTTTGGGTTTGTAAATATTGCCTATATATGCCAACACATTTCCAGTTTCAATTTCCATTACCATGGCTGCGGCATTGTTAATGCTGTTACCTACTAAATGCTCATGATGTCTTAATAATATTTCGTTTGTTCTTTTTTGTATGGCTAAATTTATCGTAGTATTTATTGTGTTTATATTGTTGATATGCTGAATGTCTATATTTTGCTGAATGGTGTTAATTAAATGTGGTGCATACTGTGGCAATGTTACAGGTGCATCGGGTATAGGCTCTAGTTTGGATAGTTCGCAAGTGGTTTTATCAATACAATTTATAGCATATAATTTATCTAAAAGTTTATCTCTCTTAGTTTTTAACAAGACTCTGTTTTTGCCCGGATGAACAAGAGCAGGAGCATTAGGAAGTATGGCTAAGCTTGCAGCCTCGCCCCACGATAATTCATTACCACTGCGTCCAAAATATCGCCATGATGCTGCTTCTAAGCCTACTACATTTCCACCAAAAGGTGCATGAGCTGCGTATAATGCCAATATTTCATCTTTGCTATAACTTAACTCTAGCCTAACGGATAATATCATTTCAATTATTTTTTGAAAAATAGTACGAGGTTTATTTCTTGATAAGCGTATTAGCTGCATTGATATGGTGCTACCTCCGCTAATGATTTTTTTATGAATGATATTTTGTTTTATGGCTCTTGATAAAGCCATAACATCAACACCAAAATGATGATAAAATCTTTTGTCTTCATAGGTAATTATGGCCTGTTTAAATTTATCAGAAATGGTATTTTTAATTGGAAAACGCCATTGGTTATCCTTGGCAATTTTAGCTTGTATAAGCTTACCATCATTATCTAAAATAACCAACGAATAGGGTTTGTTGAATAATGTTTTGGGTAATGATAAGTAAAAGAAAATACCTAAAAACAGTGCAAACAAAATGATGTATTTATATCTAAAGAATATTGATTTTATAAATGACAGCATTTTTTTTAATTAAATATTATTTCTTTTTTATTAATAATGGGAGATTTGAAATAGTATAAGTTGAATCATTGATGTTAATACTAACAAACTCAACATCATCGCAACCACCGCATCCTTGTATGTCTTTTTTTTGTTTAAAAAGGGGGTAATTAATTTTAAAGATTTGCTTGGAAAATTTATCTGATAAATAACGATTGCTTACTAATGTGTTTTGTATTATAGTATTACAGCCCTTCAAAAATAGAGTGTCATTTGGATTTAAATTAGCTAAATGCGATGTATCGGAATATAAATAAAAGGTGTCCAAATCATTTAGCTTAAAATTGCCTATTGAGGTATCAAACTTAATAATTTCATAATTGAATGATGGTGGAGGACATGGTGCACTAATCATATCCGAACAATTAGGTTTGCAAGTACAAAAGAATAATGTAGGGATAAGAAATATATATATTCTCATAATTTTATTTCTCATAAAACTCTTCCAAGCCAGCTATGTAGTTATTTTCCCAACCTTCAACAATGCCATCATACTCTTCATCCGGTATATTGATATGGTTAATTTCCAAAGATGTGCCATGTTTGTGTGGGTGTAGTTTGATGGTAACAATTGATTCTTCAGCTTGTTCGCCAAAATACCATTGTTGTACAATTTTAGAGTTAACAATAAATTCAAGATTTTTGCCCACAATGCTTCCATCCCAAAGTGAGAATTCAGACCCAACTTCGATTGACATTTCGGCTTTTTCGCCACTCCACAAATGTATGGTAGATGCTGTGGTAAGGGCTAGGTAAACATCTTCGGGCGATGCAGGTATGATATAATATTTCTTAAAGGTTTTCATGGAGTGTGTAGTAACTTTTATATCGACAAATCTACAAATGTTGCCCTGATTTTTCATAACAAAAATATGAGTAGCTCAATTGCATTTGTTTTAAATATCAATAATAGATTTAATTTGAAAATAAATACCTTGCATCATGCATTTTAAAGCACCCATTTTAAACAAAGAGTTTGTATTTAAGACCAGCCGCAGTGGGGGAAAGGGCGGACAAAATGTAAACAAGGTATCCACCAAGGTGCAAATTGATTTCAGCATTACAAATTCATCGCTTTTGAGTGATACAGAGAAGGAGGTTTTGCTTCAGAAGTTAGAAGGAAAACTTAGTACTGAAAGTGTTTTGCAGGTAATTGCTCAAGCCGAAAGGACTCAGTTGGGCAACAAAGAAATTGCTCTTAAAAAAATGTATATCATTCTAAATAAGTGTTTTGTACATAAGAAAAAACGCAAAGCCACAAAGCCAAGCAAATCATCAGTTGAGAAAAGGTTGGAGGGTAAAAAGCATCATTCGCAAATAAAACAAATGCGCAGGGTGGGAGAGGAGTAAGAGTTTGATTACTGATTAATAATTATTATTGATTAGAATCGTATTTCTCAAGTAACTTCAATAATACTGCAAAATCCTTAGGATATTCGGCAACCACATCATAATCTTTACCAAAAGCATTAAACTTTAAGTTATAAGAATGCAAAGCAACACGCTTCATCATAGGCTCTTCGTTTTGCCATTTCGATTCTTTGAATTTGATTTTAATGTCTGACAAATAAGGCATCTTTCCTTGGTAAATGGTATCAGCAATTATGGGTAGGTTTTGCGAAGCCAAATGCACCCTTATTTGATGTAATCTTCCAGTGATAGGGCGACATTCTAGTAAAGTAAAATGTCTGAAATTTTTCAAAGTGCTTACAATGGTTTGCGATGGCTTGCCATCTTTTCTATCCACTACTGCTGTTCCTTTTCGTGTTTGGCTAAGTGGCAATAATATTTCCTGATCCGTTATGTTTACAATGACATTTACCATTGCGTGGTATCTTTTCTCTACCTCACGTTTTTCAAATTTGATAGCCATCTC
>CAIVPY010000176.1 GCA_903907885.1 uncultured Bacteroidota bacterium | reverse complement strand
GTGTAAATGGTTGTACGGTTAAATTCACCAACGATTCGCATTTAGATACTGTGAGATATGCATTTATTGAAGGTATTACAAATTCAGTTGGTACAGTATTTTTCACAACACCAGGTTTAAATGGTACAGGTAATGACTCAAATGCAGTTATGTATTGCGATATCAGAGATACTTTGGGAAATGGTAATAATGCTTCTACTTCTCTGAATATTGTTCAAAACACTGCTTTATATTGTGATGGTCATAATAATAGTGAAAACACAATTGCATACAATAATATTTTCAATTTCATTTATCAGGGTGTAAACATTGCATCTGGTTTAGCAGGTAACGAAAATTGGGTGATTGACCATAACTCTTTCTACCAAGGACCAGCAGCATCTGCTAAAGCTGGCAATGTAGGAAGTGTTTCTACTCAAGCTATTCAGTTATCGTCTGGCCAAGGTCATAGAATAACAAATAACAGTATTGGTGGCTCGGCTCCTGATAGGAGTGGCGCACCATTTAGAGGAGGTTATTTATCAACTGGTGCCATGTCCTTTTATGGTATTCAATTGGCTAATTCAGCTATGGGCTTAGATAGATTAACAACCATAAGTGGAAACACCATTTCAAACATTGATGCTAATCCATTTGGTGGCTCTAATCAGTTTGGTGGTATTGTAGTTTCAGGTGGATATGTAAGTGTTACTGGCAATACCATTGGTGGTGGTGCCATGCCTTATGATACCATTAAAGACGGTAGTTATTCAACAACCAATTGTGGTGGTATTGTACTAGCTGGTGGACTTGTTACAGTTGATGGAAATACAATTAGTAATATCTCAAATTATTTAATTGGTGCTGGTTTAACAGGAGTTAGAACAGCAGGTATCAACATTGCAGGTTCTGGTGCAGCCGTAAATAAATATGTAGTTTCTAATAATATTGTTCATGATATTAGAAGTAACTACAACTACTCAACAACAAGTACCTTATTCACATTCCAAGGAACAAGCCCAGTAGGTATATTAAATGCTACTGGAACAGGTGTAGTTGCTACTATCGAAGATAATACAATCTATAACATCATCAATACACAAGTAGGTGTGATGGGTACAGCCAACATGGCCTATGGTATTACCATTAGAGGGGGTATTAATACTGTTCAAAGAAATAAGATATACAATATATCAGGTTTAGGAAACGGAACAGGTAATAACTCCAACTTTGTGTATGGTATTTTTATTAATGCAACAACAACAACACCAATTGGTCAGATTATTAGAAACAATCAAATTACTTTAAATCCTAGTGCTACTGATGCTTCGCAATTGTTTGGTATCTTAGATGCATCTACTGCTATTTGCACCAATAGTATTTATAACAATAGCATATTTTTGGGTGGTACGGCATCTGGTTCAAACAATTCGTATGCTTTATCTGTTGGAAACACTAATTCTTATACAACAACCAATGCTTACAACAATATTTTGTATAATATGAGAAATGGTGGAACTGGAAAACATTATGCAATGGGTTCATATTTTATTTCAACAGGTATCACTTCAAACACAATGAATTATAATTTAATGGTTACACCAAGCACAACAAATATGCTTGAAATGCCTGCTGGCACTTCATTAGGAGTTTCTGAAATCAATTCAATGTTCACCACAAAAGGTAATACTAATTGGATGACAACTCCTTCAACTTTGCCTTCAGCTTCATTGTTTAATAATGTGTCAACAGGCGATTTAAGTATCAACTCGAGCAATGCAGCATCTTGGTATGCTAACGGAAAAGGTATTGCTTTAGCCTCTGTTACTAATGATTATAACAAAGTAAGTCGTTCTAATAGCATTGCTGGCGGTGCAACTGATATTGGTGCAGTAGAATTTACAACATCTACCACTCCAGCATCTGCTACTGCTAGTGCAGCTCCATCATTAAATGCTACTACTACTTATACTTTTGCTGGTCGCCAAGTGGCTTCAATCACTTGGGGTGCTACTGGCACAGTGCCAACAAGTGTAGATGTTAAATACTATTCAGGTACACCTGCTCCTAGTTTACACGCATCAATGAAAACATATAATGGGTATTACATTGTTACACCTACAGGTGGAACAGGTTATACTTACAATATGTCAATCAACTACGATTCGTCAATGTTAGGAAATGTTCCAAGTGTTAACTTAGCTCGCATGGCTCGTAGCAGCTCATCTGTGTGGAGTAATTTGAGTGCTAGTGTTGCCAATGCTATAACAAACATGTTCTCGTCAAATACCAGTATGGCAGCATCAACTATGCCAGCTAAATTTACACTGACTGACACTACCAGCATTCCATTAAGTAGCGTTGATTTATCATTAACCGCATTCTTACAAGGGTTATACCAAGGTAGTAGTACAATGACTTCTTCACCTTTCAATGCTGATGGAACTACACCAACTAACATAGCTGATACAATTACGGTGGAATTGCATGATGCATCAACACAAGCACTTAGTTACAGTGTAATAGGAACTATTAGCACAAGTGGTACCGGTACATTTACTTTCCCTGCAGGTGTTAATGGAAACAGTTACTACATATCAGTTAGACATCGTAATTCAATACAAACATGGAGCACTGCACCAGTATTGATGAACCCTACTGGAACAACCTATAATTTCTCAACAGCCGCAACTCAAGCAGCAGGAAGTAATTTAGTAAATGATGGTTCAGGCGTTTATATGATCTACACAGGTGATATCAACCAAGATGGAGCTGTAGATTTTAATGATTATCCAAGTTTAGATATAGCAAGTTCGAGTGGTGTTTTAGGATACGATTCAAGCGACTTAAACGGAGACGCATCAGTAGATTTTAATGATTATCCAATGATAGACATTAATAGCAGTAATGGTGTGTTATCAACTACACCTTAATATTCTTTAAATAATAAAAATAGAACCTATCTTTTTTATTTTGTAGTTGATTGGTAGGTTGTATTTAGTAGTGTCAGTTATTTTATTTCTGACACTACTTTAATTGGTTCAAATAATTAAACCCCATTTTCATTACTGAAAATGGGGTTTTTTATGTAATAGTTTTGATGTGTAGGTATTATGAAATAAGTCTTATTTTTTAACTAAGCTAATTTGATTTGTATAACTTATAGACTTATCAATACAAAGTTATCGTCAAATTATCAATGGTAGGCAAGTAGGTTTAAAAATTTTCTTTATATAATATGAAATGTTTTAATTCTTTTTAGTAATTGTAGATTTTATATCATTTTCAAAATTGATGATATTCTCTTCAAGTTCTAAATCAGTCAAACGATGTCGGTATAAATAAAAGGGCAATTGACCTATCACCAAAGCCATTCCTAAAATAATAGCCAAAACAATATAGCTTGGATTATCTTTAATCAAAATAGCAGTTGATGTAAAAATAATACTAATGGCATATAGTGTATAGCAAACTGATTTGTGATTTAAGCCAATTTTTAAGAGAATAT
>CAIVPY010000175.1 GCA_903907885.1 uncultured Bacteroidota bacterium | reverse complement strand
TGTACGCATTCGTTTGCGGACGTCGGTTCTCGCCTTTGCTTTAAAAGTAGAGAACTTTCTGATTATGCAGGAAAACAATTTCAATCAATTTATAACAATTATTTAAACTTCAACTAAAATGGAAAAGAAAAAAAAGGTTGCCAAATTTGATTATAAAACAATCAAAACATTCGAAGATGCTTGTAAAAAAGAAAACATTGATCCAACAAAACTTCCTGATGTATCAATGATTCCTGAAGAGTTTCACAAACCTATAGTTGCAGCTTATAAGCTTTATGTAATTTTCAAAGCAATTAACAATGGCTGGACTCCCTATTGGAACGATTCAAGTGAATATAAATACTATCCTTGGTTTTGGGTTAATGCTAGCAAAGAAAAACCATCGGGCTTCGGGTTCTCGTCTTCGGATTGCGACTTTACGACTACGGGTACGGGCGTCGGTTCTCGCCTTTGCGTTCAAACTAGCGAAGAGGCTTTATATATCGCTGGCCAGTTTACAGCAGAGTATCTTGATTTTTTATTAATTATTAAATAGATGAAGGAGGTTGTGTGTTGCATGAGCTGTAGTTCTTTCGATTCAGGCTTCAGGTTCTCGAATTCGAATTACGACTATACGAATACGAATACGAACGTCAGTTCTCACCTATGCAAAATTTCGCAACACAAACCCTGCCTCTAGGCAAAAAAACACGATTAACGAATTAAAGCGTTGGTACCGAATAGGGAAAACGATTTAAAGAAAAGCAAAGGCATGAAAAGAATAAATAACTTATATCCACAAATATACAGCATCGAGAATCTTCAACTAGCGGATTCAATAGCTCGTAAAGGAAAATCAAAACAGCATGGCGTTATCGTTCACGATAAAAACAAAGAAGCAAATCTCCTGAAGCTTCAAGAAATGCTAATAAATAAAACCTATAAAACTTCGCCATACTCCACTTTTAAAATTTACGAACCAAAAGAACGTGACATTTTTCGTCTGCCTTTTTTCCCGGACAGAATTTTGCATCATGCAGTGATGAATATACTTGAAAAGATATTCGTTTCCACGTTTACAGCAAATACTTATAGCTGCATTAAAGGCCGAGGAATATATGCTGGTTCAAATGCATTGAAAGAAGCTTTAAACGACGTTGAAATGACTCAGTTTTGTTTGAAGCTGGATATAAAAAAGTTTTACCCTAACGTGGATCATGATGTGCTCAAACAATTATTGCGTAGAAAAATAAAAGACAATGATTTGCTTTGGCTCTTGGATGGAATTATTGATAGTGCTGATGGTTTGCCAATTGGCAATTATTTGAGCCAGTATTTCGCCAATTTTTATCTCACCTATTTTGATCACTGGATCAAGGAAGTGAAGCGAGTGAAATATTACTTCAGGTATGCTGATGATATTATTGTTCTGTCTGATAATAAACCGTACTTACATCAATTGCTTGCTGAAATTACAAACTACCTGCAGGAAAATCTTAAGCTTACAGTAAAGGATAATTATCAGGTGTTTCCTGTAAAAGATAGAGGAATTGATTTTCTAGGATATGTGTTCTATCACACGCACGTGAGGTTGCGCAAAAGAATTAAACAAAACTTTGCCCGGATGCTGGCCAATGATAAAAACAGAGCATCTATTGCATCATATAGAGGTTGGGCAAAGCATTGTAATAGTAAACACTTAATTAAAAAATTACTTAATGAAAACGTTTAAAGATTTTAATATAAAGGCCGACACAAAATGCTTTGTTGGTGATAAAATAAAAATGGCAAAAATAGTTAACAGGGAGATCGTTGTTAGCGATTATAAACTTGGAGATACCAAAGTTTATAGAGATGGAACAAAATGTTTGCAGCTGCAGATAAAAGTTGGTGCTGATAACCACGTTGTATTTACATCGGCCATTGGTTTAATTGAAGCCATAGAGCAAGTTCCAAAAGAAGGCTTCCCTTTTACCACTACGATTATTGAAGAAAACGATAGATTTTTATTTACTTAAAACTAGAAAATATGAAAAACATAATTTTGATAATTGTATGGAATGCTACGGATATAATAGCAATGTTTATAATCGGATTGACAGTGCTAATAGTGGCAATATTATTTGGAGTAGCTTGGATTCAAGATAAGTGGAATTCATGGAAACGTGGAAGAAAAAAACATTAAGCATAAATATGAAAACATATACTGAAACTGAAATTCAAGAGGCTTTAAAAGCCATTGAAACAATGGAACAAATTGAAATGTGCCGATTGTACCGTTTCGCTCCTGAAGGCAGCGAGATTTACTTCAGAAAAGATTTGCCAACTAGCAGGGCTTTTACATTTAGGTTATTTCAGCACTTTAACGGATTTACTCACGAAATTAGCAAAGAATTAGGATGGTAACTATGGAAGGTATCAACGAAAAATATAATTATCAACACTATGATAACCCAAAACATGGGATATTTAAAATTGAAAAATCCCCATCAGAATATATTTTACCAGGAGGTTGGGTTTATGTGGAAACTGAAATAAAAATAATTGGAGAAACGAATGATGAATACGTAACTCGTTTTATTGAATCGGAATATGAGAATGATGGAGATATTATATTTAAGAGTAAAAATACATATCCTTCAGGAATACATAAATCGAGATTTATCAAATGGGTTGACAGCCAGTTAGAGCTCTTTGATAATTAATAATAATTACTAATTTAGCAAAAAAAACAACTATGAAAAATAGAATTATCAAAGGTGATATGACGTGGACGAAAGTTATTATTAATAATGTATTGGGAGATGATAGTATGATTTTTCCTATTAGAGATATTGATGTTGAGGCTTGGGAATATTATTATAAACGAGGAGACAATTATTATTTAAGAAAAGATAATGAAAAAATAGTTGTCAATAATACCAATTGGTTTGCGAAACAAAAAAGAGGAACAATTCATATTATTCATGAAATAACAAATGGAAAAAAGCAACTAATTTACAGTAAAATAAAAATAGGAAATAATCCACAAAAAAATTAAAACTATGAAAAAATTAACATTAATCGCATTAATCGCCATCGGGATGTTGGCTGGATGCAGTAACCCACAAAAAGAACTTAAAAATAAGTTTAAAGACAAAGTTGAAGCACAATTGGTAAAAGAAAAAATACCTTTTACCAAATTCGACATTGTTAGAGTTGATACTGTTGTTACTAAGATGAAAAAAATATTGGAGTGGAGCCATACAGTGCAAATGTGGTCTATGTGGTCTAATGAACATGGTAAATATATGAGAAATGATCAGGAGGATTTATGGCAATCCGAATTAAACAAGTACGATTCTATTCAGAAAGTTTATAAAACTTACGTGGACCAATGCAAAGATTCAACAACTTTTGAAGGTTACCTGGTCCATTTTTGGTGGAACAATCCGGATAAAGTTTCTGCAGATACTGTCTCAATGTTTTTTGATAAAAATGAAGAGCTTCATAAATTTGAATAATTACAATTTTAGTTTAAACAAAAAAGCCACCCTAATCGGTGGCTTTTTTTATGCTTTAATTTCGGGAATCTCTTTGGCTTTTTGCATTACCTTACCTGTGAGCGCAATGGTTAATAAACTTAATACCGAAGCTAAATCAAATGAATGATCTGGCCGCATTACCATTTGATAATTAATAATAAAAAGGCATTGTAAAACAATGGCACTGCAAGCAAGTCGCATCCACGATTGAACGCCCTCAGCCTCTTCTAAAAATGTAATTTTAACTTTTCTCATGTTGTTATATTTAAAGGATTATTGATAATTTAATTTCGCTCCCAATAAAATATGGATTGGATCCAACGATTCTCATTTTATATCCATCTCCTGCAGGTAATGTTGAAATCGTTCCGGTAATTAAAAGTGTTGATGATGTTCCCAGTATTGTTGGACTCGCAAAGCTTCCGTTAACATCTGAAATTTGTGCTGTAAATACATTGCCAGAAATTGGAGTATAATTGATAGTGAAAGCAACCTTCATTGTTTTGCATCTGTAATTAACTCGGCCACTTGGTTGTGTAATTGTGTACCAGGAAAAAATGATACGTTTAATTGAAGTACCACAAGCAAATCCATCTCCAACTCCACCAGTAAATTGTGCAAAACAACTCGTGCTGAATAATACAAATAGTATGATGATTAGCTTTTTCATTAATTGTTTATTAGTTTAGTCCAGGCGTTATCACTTTCTTTGAAAAATTGAATACCACCAGTTGATTTTCTATTACCGTTAGCACAAGAAGAAATATGACTTCTATTCAATTTAAAAATATCTCCCGCTTTTTTAGAACTTTCAAAACAACCCAAAAATTTACCATCTTTAATAGCAACTATTTTTACACTATATCTTGGAGGATCTCCTTTTTTTACATTTCCTTTTTCAAGATTTTTTTTTACTTTAATAATCATTTCTTTATCCATAAAATCTTCCCACTTTTTTCCTTTATGATATCCCGGATGACCTTTTAGAAATTTACCATTAATAAAGTTCCTTGTTGGCTTAACTGATATGTCTAAATTGTAAGAGTAATCCATTATTCAGGCTTTTTATTGGCCAATAGCATCACTTCTTTAAAAGTTGGATCGTTGCCATTGGTTAGGTTTGTAACTTTAAATGTTATTTTATCGGATGCAGATAATCCTTGTAAATCCCACGACCAAGTTCCACCAACATAATATGATGCGCCAGTTGTTGTAACAATTAAACACGAAGTGGTAACAACAGTATTATTTTTAAAAATTGAGATCTTATATTTTTCTCCTGCAGCTGTTCCTGTGAATCCAACTGACAGTGTAATAATATAATTACCTGCTTTGGCTGGATTTAACGAAGTATCTCCACTCCAAACCATATTGGTTGCTTTGGTGTTAGTTAATGTAAATGCGAGCCTAAATGGCGTATTAAGTACCGTATTTGGTGTATAAGTTAAATTAGTACCGTAAGCTGATAAATTAGTAACTGGATAGATGATCTCTTTTGCAAACGTGGCATCCTCGCTGTAGAATGTTTTTCCTTTAAATTCAATGCGTTGGTTAATGGTTGAATCGGCATTGTATATCACAATTGGAGAACGATTTAAATCGCCATAAGCGTTACTTCTGTTTAATCCATTTATAATACACATATTGATAACATTGGTTAAATGTGCTCCTGAATATGGTCCAAGGAATAAATTGCCAGCTCCTGTGGTGAGTAATGCTCCGGCAAAGTCTCCTCCTAAAAAATTGGAACTACCTGAAGTTAATGACGCTCCGGCATTGAACCCGAATACATAATTGTAATCACCCGAAAGTGTTGGAGGGCAAACCGTAGTAACAAACATGTTGTTATTATTGTAACCGGTTATTTTCTTAACCAATAAATCGCCATTGCGAATGGTGGTATTACCATAAATAATTAAGTTCCCGGTAACGGTTAAATTCTTAAATGATTTATCTGTTTGTGCGATACCGATATAATGAAATATCAAGAAGGCTAGTAATAATAGTGCTTTTTTCATAGTTTTAAATTACGTAAGGTGTTATGATGCTAAGAATGCTATTGCCTGCAGGTGGCGTAAAGTAATAAACATCAACTGTTGTTGCAGATGATTTAATGATTTTAGGACTGGTAACTTCACCGTTTCCATCTGTAACTGAGCAAATGATATTGTTTGTGATAAAATCAACATGGTCCAACGTAAACTGAAGATGTTTTCCATAGGTTAATGTGGTTGGCAAATCAACATAGGTTAAGTCATTATAGAATACAATCTCGGTATTGCCACTTACAACGTTTGCCGATGCAACGTTTAATTCTTCGCTTAGATTTGTCCTTACAATTGAGTTGTCGTAAATATGCTCAGTGATATCTCCAGGAACTACAATAATTTTATTTTCAATATCCATAGAAATAGGAACCACTGTTGCGTAACCAGTATGAGGAATATTTCTATATCCGGGCATGCTTGCACCTAAAGAAATGATAAAATCTGTTTCAGTTCCTGTATTGCCAGCATCTAACCAAGTTTGATATGCGCTTTTGCCATTGGTTCCGTTAGTGCCGTTTATTCCATCGGTGCCATTTTCTCCGGGCGCACCATCATTGATTATAATTTCAACTGGCTGAACTGTAGGAGTTGTATTAACAACAATATTATCAATTACAGGATCAATATTTATAATTACTTCGTCTGCCATTATTTAATTTGTTATGTTTTGTAAAATGGTCCATCTGCCACCGATATAAGTTTTCACTGTGTTATCGGCCAGTGTTATTTTAATATCATAATAATATGCTCCTGCAGGAAAATCAATGATCTGTTCTTTGATTGAAAATTTACCTGCAGCTGCATCTGTAATTTCTATCTGACCACCTGCAGTTGATAATTCAAAATAGGTAGGATGATTTGGAAACAATCGAAGTTGCATTTTAATTGATGCATCAGTTAAGTCGATGGGAACAGTCGCTTTGCTAATAGTGAAAGGAAGTGCATCAAATGTATTTCCTTTAACGTGAGTATCGATATTGTGCGTTGTCATATTATGATGGTGTTTCAGGATTAATAACTGGTACGATATTATTTACTGCTATTTGAGTTGGCTGTGCGGAGCAATCTGTTATTAATGTTTTATACTTTTCGATAGTATCAACAATATGCTCGTGATTGTGGTTTGTTATTGAGGCCGTTCTTTGGAAACCATTACTAACTGATGTTGCAGCTCCATGTAATGCTTTATGTGTTTTCTGCTGAAAATCGAGTCTGTTTAAAGCGTCATTTCTATCAGGAGAATTGTTGGCGGTTTTCTTCAGCTCTTTGGTTACAAAATGAAAAATCACTTCTATTTCAGCGTTTTGTACTTTGTTTCCTAATTGGGACCAGGTAATAGGTGGAAACTCAATAAAACAAGCAGGGAATTCAAATGGACTATCACTTTCCATAAATGATACATTTTGATTCCACAAATCAAAGTGTTTGAGCAATGGTAAGTCGGTATCGTCTTTAACTGCCTCAAGTATTGCTACAATATCTAAATAAAACTGTTTCATTATTTTGAAAGTATGATGGTTATTTTGTCTTCAATAATATCTGTAATCTTTTTGTTAAGCGTTTCGCTTTCTCCTATAAACTGGCGTTTAGGCATAATAAAACCTTTGCCACGTCCAGCTTTTAAACCATCGTTATGAACGGCTGCATATCCAAATCCTTTTTCTGATTTAGCATCTGCAGTGATTGTCACCACACCATTTTGAGGGTTTGGATGAATAGATCTGCCAAGGTCTCCAGTTTCTCCAGTTAAAATTGGTCTCCTGGTACCAGCTTTTTGTTTCTTCAAAAGTTCGCCATGACGGTTCCTGCTAAACATAGGATTATTAACTGATTTATCGCCTCTGTCCCAAGTTGCTTGCCTGCGCTTTACTTCTGGCCAACCTTGGCGTTCCCAACCTTGATTTTGAAAATTAAGTTTGAAATGCTCAACCGCTTCCTTTCCGATAGTTATTGGCAATTCTTTCTCAATCAGCTTTTTTATTTTAATGCTGTTTTCCGCAACCTTTTTAGTGAATTGTTCAGGAGTTAGATCTAACATTATTCTTCCTCCTTTTTAATGAAAGCTTCAATTTCATCAATATTACTTGCCTTGGTAAAATAAGGATGTTGATCAGTAATTAATTCTCCTGTTTCTGCAGGATTACCTTCGAGTCCAACTGATGGAGTCACGCCTTTTGGAGCTCCACCGGTGGATGGTTTATCTGTTTGTTGCCAATCACACTTACAATTCCATAAATCTCCAGGCTGATTGCTGCTCCAAAAAGGATCATCGATTGGTAAAACGATTCCGACAAATGCCAAATGTTCTTCGCGAGGGTCTGCCGATCGGGTTGTGATCCATTCCATATTTGGGTAAATATCGGCTTCATTCTGAAACTGAACAAACTGTTTAGCACTACGACTACGTGCAACTACCGAGTTATATTCGGCAGCTTGAAAACGGTTAAATTTCTTCAGTACCATTTTTGCTTCAGTTGCAAAAGTTTTAGAATCGACCAGGCTTTTTAATTCCTTGGTTGCATGATAAGCTTTATAAGCTGCTACGCGCGTTGTGTTGGCTTCAAATTTCTTTACTAAGTCATAATACTCACTCTCCTCAGTTACGTTCTTAAATTTACTAGCTATGCCTTTGTGGTAATTTTGCTGATATAGTTTAAACAACTCAGGATGAATAATACCATCAAATCCGGCATTGATATCTTCAGTAACTTTAATTAAATCTTTTGCAGCTGCAACAATAGTTACTGTTGGAAATACTGAGATTACTTCAGATAGTCTGGATTCGTTATCTCCAAAATATGTATTGTCTAGTTCAAGCCCCGAATATACGGGGCTTATACGAAAAAATCTATAACCTTATTTACGAAGTTTTTAGGTTTTGGAGCTGGAGGATTTAAAGGATCTTTAACTGGTGTTGCAATACTATTTAAACCCAAATCCATCAGTGCTTTGAGTTCTTCGTAATTATCAGGTTTCCTGATATCAAATTCCTCGTATATCTGATCATCAGAAATTGGAGTTTGTTGTCTTATGCCACTCCACACTTCCCATTTAGTTTTAAGTAAAGTCCAGTCCTTACCTGCTGAAACGTATTCTATTTCTCCACCAGTGACATTAAATCCAAATAACTTAAGAATTGATTTAAGTTTTCCGTTTAATATACTAAGGATAAATCTTTGATCGCTTTCGTTTTTGGCATTTTCGCCACCTGCATGAACTTCGCCCAAAGCTCTTGAACCATTATTGCCAGGATCTGTTGTTAGCGTATTTCCAAGTATGGTTTTAGAAATCTCATCATTACAAGCATCGTACAGTGTTTTATACAAATCGCCTGCAGTTCCTTTAACTGCATCGAGGAATTTAATATCGGTTCCTTTTGGAGCAACAATATATGAGCAACTGGCCATTGCTTCCATAGCATTTTCAAGAACGATTCTTGTTTTATCATCATAGCCATCATAAAACGCCTGGCGCAATGGAGCTCCAAACATTTCTGCAAACTGCGCCCAATCACCAAAGTCACCACGTTTATAAATAACGTATTGTGCCGCTTTCATTATTAATCCCATATCGTATGGATCACCAGCCCAAATCATATATGGACTTATTGGCGGCATTTTGTATAAGAAATCTAATGTTGCTGATGTTTGTTCTTTACTGATACATTCCCAACCAACTTCCGGATGAACGTGTTTGCGAGGAATCAAATTATAATCAATAATATATTGCTCTTCCTCTTCATTTAAATAAATACTATTCACGTAAATCAACGTATATCCATAAGCAATTGCATTGTGTAAATCTCGGATGAGCCAACGCATACTCGAGGAATTGAGCAACTTGTTTATTTCGGGATCCTCAACTCCATCTCTTTTAAATGTCAGATATTTATTAAGTACCTGGTCTTGTCTTTTTCCCCAAGTGGCTTCTATCTGTCCATCAGTTACGATATCTTCAATTAAATCATAAAACTTTACTCTGTTCGGATTTGTGATTGATTTGAATTGCGTTATAGCTGTTTTCCAACCATCAATATCTTGAGTGCCTCTTGTGGCTTGTTTTATAGTGATTTGTTGAACTACCAAATTTTTAGGTACTTCTGTCTGTGTTGATTTTGCTCCCATTAGTAATCGTTTTTACGTTTAGTTTTACCGCCAAAGCCAATATAATTGCTTCCGGTTCCTTGAGGTGAATCGAGTCTGCTTAATCCTTCAATGCTTGCTTTCTCTGCTTGTACATCTTTAAGAAATTTAATAGTTTGCTCGTATTTTAGAACTCTTAGTTCGGGCAAATTAGAAGGACTGCTGATATTATAGCAATTATAAATAGTGATATCACGAACTATTTTAGAAACAAGTTTGTTGCGAGATACACCTGTTTTAGCAAATTCGGCAGCCATATTATAACGAGCCATTAGATATGCTGAAGCTTCAATTATTGCTTCCTCAATTGCTGTGGTTATATTTTCGGGGTTTCTGCTAATTACAACTAAGTCCTCAGCGTATATCCCTTTTTCGATATCAGTTTGTTCTAAATACATAATGCTTATTTAGTGAAGTAAATACTGAACTTTTGAAGCTCTATAAAGTTTTTAAGTTTAGGATGTAAGACTTTCTTATGTATTAGGTAATCAATATGAGTTTTATTGAAAACTCGTATTTTGTTTTTCACCTGAATAACATAATGTCTTTTTCTAGTGACCTTAGCCAATTTATCAGCCGTTTTGGTTGCTGACTTTACCTTTAAATAATTCCAAATTCTTAAAATAAGTGTTACCATAGTTTTAAACTCTTTTACGATTAATAGGTCTGTGTCCTGTTCTCATGTCCGATACATTAAAATCGGGATTTTTATTATTACAAATCCAATAACCACCTTCCACACAGTCTGGTCCATCAGCTGGCGAACTTAGTTTTGGATTTACTAATTTGAATTGTTCTTCCAAACGGATCATATTAGGGTTTCCCTTTTCTTTTTCGTTCAGAATGAGTTGGCCTCTATTATTTAGTGGCTCTAAATTTCCTTCTATTCTGCTGAATTTATCAGGCTTTATTCTTTCGTCCGGTGAAATGGACAAAAAGTGCCCATGAGCTTTCCCTGCTGTTATGAATAGTGGTAAAAATACTTGTTCGTAAAATGGATTTTGAAGCTTATTATTTTCTGTGTAATAATAGATTTGAGTTTTGTCAGCAACAAAATCTTTAAGGTCGTAATACCAATCAACATATTTAGCATTCGTAACATGATCTAAATAGCCGGTTATTACATAAAATTTATCTTCAAGTCTTCCAATCAGGAAAATCGCTTTAAACGAATTGGCTTTCGATTTGGTGTTATTACTTGGTGCAGGATCACCATAAGCAATTAGAAATTTAAACCTAGACAAGTGAGGAACTGCACCCCAATGCATTTCTTTGAAAACATCGCCTTCAGATAATGGATTGTTAAAATATTCTTGCTGTTGAGATTTAGTTGAAATTTTACTGAGCGTTCTATCAATATGAGCTTCTGTATTCTTCTCTGGCCAAGTTGATATTCCATTTTTATCTCTAATGTTTACAATATCCCAATTATCAGCAACCTTGCCTGCTCTTGTAATACAACAGTCTTTTGCAATTATGTTTCCACACCAAATTACCAACAATGGTGTGCTGATGGAACGTGTTGGATATAAAGCTTGTTCAAACCAATCCCATCGTTTATTAATAATATCAATGTTTCTGCAATCTTCATCGGTATCAAAATCATCCTGGATTAAAACGTCCGGTCTTATTTCTTCGTTCTTGGATCCACGAGGACTTTGCCCAGCACCCAACGCTCTGAATGAAGCTCCGTTTTTTGTTTTAAAGTCTCCAATTTCCCAATGGCCAAATGCAACTTGCGTTCCGTAATAAGCTATAATACGTTGATTTGTATCTAGGTTTGCGCGCCAAGGTTCTAACAGTCTCTCAGCATTATCATACGAGCTCGAAGATAATATGAAGTTTTTCTTTTTTCCTGTGAGAGCTAAATACAAACCAATAAACATAACGTTTGTTGATTTAGCAAGTTCACGACTCCAACTTAATACTTCGTACCATTCAGCATTATTGATAAGTCGTTTGATAGCTTTTTTATGGAATAGTGCAGGCTCTGCAAATGCGTATTTTGGGAAAAACCATTTAATCCATTCTGTAGGATTGGCTTCAAGTTCTAATCTGTGTTTCAATATTTGGGCTTGCGATTGTCCTTGCTCAACAATAGTGTCTTCGAGCAGCGACTTGCGATATTCATCCCAATCCTGAATTAATATTTTATTAGATGGACCGGCCATTATTTAAGGTTATCTTTAATAAATGCATCAAATAATCCACTCATTTCTTTAGCTTTTTCCAGATCTAGTTTGCGGATCCAATTCAGAAACTTTTGCGAAACGGATATAATATCGGCCAGTGAGCTTTCACGTTCTAATTTATCAATAGCATTGGCAATTTTAATTATTGTATCCGATTCGCTACTTGTGGATGTTGGTGGAGTGCGATCAGCAATAACATTATTTACGGCTGCAATTTGTTGATATAGCTGTCTTAAAATAGATTCCCTGGTAACCGTAAAACTGGTTCTTTGATCTTCCCATAAATACTTTTTTACCCATTTATTGATTGAAACCTTGCTGATACCAATTTTGGCAGCAATTTCAATTTGAGACATGTTTTGGAAAAAAAGCAGTTTAGCTAACTCAATTTTATCCTTGTTTTTTAGGGCCATATAATATAGTGTAAAGCCCAAAAATAGATTTTCGGAAAGCATTAATGGTAAATCATGCCAAGGAAGGATATAAGTATGCCAAGCCTTGGTATTATGATGACTAGGCTTGGCACGTTTTAGAAAAAGCATATTTAATCATATTATTATTGCACCATCATAATTTTTAGTTCTTAATAAAAATGATGAAAATTAATTCTGAAGCTTAAAAGGTCAAATGAAGAAAACCAACATAATAAATCAAATCATAGGCGAAAATGCTGAAATCCTGCTGTACGGCTGTATAGGTAAATGGAATGATATCGATGTTGATGTTTTAGTGCCAGCGTTAGAATCTTTAAAGAACTCCGGTATAAAGAATTTGACCTTTTTTGTCAACTCAGAAGGTGGCGAAGTACCACAAGGACAAACCTTATTTGCATACCTTAATAGAACTGAGTTTAATGTAACATTCGTTGTTGATGGAATGGCAGCAAGCATGATGGCCATGTTGATGACAAATCCTGAACATACTGTTATTGCCAATAAATATTCAAAATTCATGTATCATCGTCTTTCGGGAAGCGTGAGAGGCAATGCTGATGATGTTTTAGCCTATACAAAAATGATGGATCTGTTTGAAGCAGATCTTATTGATATGTTCGCTACAAGAACTGGTATTGATAAGGTTAAAGTTAAAGCAGATTATTTTAATAATACTGATAAATGGTTAAGTGCTGAGGAAGCAAAAGCCATCGGACTTGTAAACGAAATTAGAGATGGTAATACCGAAGTGGTTGAGCCAAATTCTCTTGTTATACCTCACGATGTTTACGACCACTTTAATTCACAATTACTCAATTTCTCCAATAATAACCAATCAAAAAACGAAATGAAAAAAGTCGCAGGATTATTAAATATTAATGAAAATGCTAACGAGGAGGTATTTGCTACAGCTGTTCAGAATATTATCAACAGCGAAAAACAAGCAAAGTCTGATTTGGCATCCAAAACAAAAGAGTCAAACGAACTTCAGGCCAAACTTGAAGAGTTTGATAAAGCAAAAGTAAAAACGCTAATTGACAATGCTATTAATGCAAAGAAATTTGGCGAAGATATGCGTGGCGAGTTCACCGAAATGGCAACTTCCAATTTTGTAATGACTGAAAAAGTTATTGATAAAATTGGTGG
>CAIVPY010000174.1 GCA_903907885.1 uncultured Bacteroidota bacterium | reverse complement strand
CAATTGTCCAAAGACGAGAAGATTGCTCAAAGCCTTTTACATCAAATTCAAGTGTATCAGCATTGAAAAATTTCATCAAGTTTAATGATGCCAAATTACAAGCTGTATTGTCTAAGAACATATATTCGCTGCAAGGGTTAGAAGCATTGATGCGTCCTCCTTCAGGGCAAGTATGCCATTCGTTAATGGTTGTATCATATTGTACACCTGGGTCAGCACAAGCCCAAGCTGCTTCGCCTATTTTATCCCAAAGGTCTTGCGCAGGAATGGTTTTCATCACACGACCATCGGTACGTGCAGTTAAGTTCCAATCTTTGCCTTGCTCTAATGCCTCAAAAAATGATTGAGGAATACGCACTGAGTTGTTTGAGTTTTGACCCGAAACGGTTGCATAAGCTTCACCTTCGTAATCGCTAGCATATCCAGCAGCTATTAGAGCAGCTACTTTTTTCTCTTCGTCTTTTTTCCAGTTAATAAATTCAAGTATTTCTGGATGATCTAAATCTAAGCATACCATTTTAGCAGCACGTCTTGTTGTTCCACCAGATTTGATAGCACCTGCAGCACGGTCACCAATTTTTAAGAAACTCATCAATCCTGATGAACTTCCACCACCACTTAGTTTTTCGGCCGCTCCACGAATACGACTAAAATTAGTTCCAACACCTGAGCCATATTTGAATATACGTGCTTCACGTACCCATAAATCCATGATACCACCATCGTTTACCAAATCATCATCCACCGAAAGAATGAAGCAAGCATGAGGTTGTGGTCTTTCGTAAGCCGAAGTAGATTTTTTTAATTTCCCATCTTTGGGGTCAACATAATAATGTCCTTGCGGTTTTCCTGTAATGCCGTAAGAGCTATGCAATCCAGTGTTGAACCATTGAGGAGAGTTAGGTGCAGCATATTGACCCATTATCATATACACCATTTCTTCGTAGAAAATCTGTGCATCATCACGGCTATCGAAATAACCATAATTTTCGCCCCACTGCATCCAGCAATGCGCCATACGATGAGCTACTTGTTTTAAACTTGTCTCACGACCAGTTGTTCCATCAGGCTGAGGTACACCTGCCTTACGAAAGTATTTTTGTGCCAACACATCGGTAGCCACTTGGCTCCAAAAATTAGGCACTTCAACATCTTTCATTTCAAATACGACACTGCCATTTGGATTTTTGATAATGGAAGTGCGGTAGTCGTACTCAAACATATCGTATGGACTAATGCCTTCTTTGGTAAAGTAACGCTCTACTTTAAGACCTTTTTGCTGGGTGGTGTTTTTGCTGCCTTTGCTCATTGTATTGATTGAACTAACTTGTTAAAATTTTTTATGTACTTATATATTAATATTCTTATATCAAACATCCTGTTAAATCTATGTTAAGCTATTGTTTATTTAGTATAAATTTTAGCCTAAAAAATCTTAGGGAGTTTTAATCCAAAAGTGCAGGTATTTGAATTCTATTTCAAAAAGTGATTTCCACACTCTAACATGTGGATACCAAATTTTCTATAAGGCAGTAAAGCGTAACACTGTTTATAATAATAGTTATTCACAAAGCACCCCTTATCCACACTGCTTTTGCAAGGCACAACAATTTGTTAAAAATCAAAGCATTGTATCTTTTATAATACACTATGCTAAAAAAAATTGGATGACTGTCGCAATAAATTAAAATTAGTTTTTTGCTATTATTTCATTTTCAATTTGTGAGTTTTGAAGAAGGTTGTATTTGCTACATTTCGCCAAAATATCCAATCCATATTGAACTATAACTTATATTCGCCCAAAATTTAAAAAAATGACTAAAGGACCTATTTCAAATTTTATTGAAACCCATTATAAGCACTTTAACGCAGCGGCTTTGGTAGATGCAGCTAAAGGATATGAAACACACATTACAGAAGGTGGAAAAATGATGGTAACCCTTGCGGGCGCTATGAGTACTGCTGAGCTAGGAAAATCATTTGCCGAAATGATTCGTCAGGGAAAGGTAGATATTATTAGCTGTACAGGTGCTAACTTAGAAGAAGATATCATGAACTTAGTAGCGCATAGCCACTACAAGCGTGTTCCAAACTACCGAGATTTGTCGCCACAAGAAGAATGGAATTTGTTGGAAAACCACTATAACCGTGTTACTGATACTTGTATTCCCGAAGAGGAGGCTTTTCGAAGATTACAAAAACATATTCATAAAATTTGGAAAGATGCTGAAGACAATGGTGAACGTTATTTTCCACATGAGTTTATGTATAAAATATTATTGAGTGGCGAGTTGCAACAATATTACGAAATAGACCCGAAAAACTCTTGGATGCTGGCTGCTGCTGAACGCAATTTACCAATGGTAGTTCCTGGTTGGGAGGATAGTACCATGGGTAATATTTTTGCATCGTATGTTATAAAAGGCGAATTGAAGGCAAGCACCATGAAGTCGGGTATTGAATACATGGCATGGTTAGCGCAATGGTATCCTGCAAATTCTGGTGGAAAAGGCGTTGGCTTTTTTCAAATTGGTGGCGGTATTGCTGGCGATTTCCCAATATGTGTAGTACCCATGTTGTATCAAGATATGGAAATGACCGACATTCCTTTTTGGAGTTATTTCTGCCAAATTTCTGACTCAACAACTAGCTATGGTTCATATTCGGGAGCTGTACCAAACGAAAAAATTACTTGGGGTAAATTAGACATACACACACCAAAATTCATTGTCGAAAGTGATGCAACTATCGTAGCACCTTTAATGTTTGCATGGATATTGGGTTGGTAAAAATAAAATGCTTGTTTATTGAGAAGGCTAAAACAGCTCAATCTTATTTTTTGGGAAGAAGTTTTAAAAAAAATAATTTGAAGGAGTTATAATGTAGCACATTCAAAAGTTGGTAGAAGATTTTTAACCCTAGTTCATGACAAAACAATCGCTATGTATATTGGTTGTAGCTTACTTTTTTTCTTGATAAAAAAAGTAACCAAAAAATCAAGACTGACCTAAAATCTTTGAAAATGCAATTTGATTTTTTCTTGCAGTGCATACTAAGTCGTCATGAAAGAAATCAAGAGTTGTATGAACAAAAGAGGCATGACTCAAGTATGCTTACTTGTACCCACCATCCACAAAAAAATCAAAAACATTTTCTGGCAGATTTTACGTAGGTCGGTTGCAAATGCACTCCGAAAGCGAAGCAGATTTTCACAGTGCGTGCAAAAAGTCATTGCGAGGTACGAAGCAATCTCTTAAAAAAAAAAAGATTGCCACACTTCACTTCGTTGCGTTCGCAATGACGCTTCATTTGAACAAAAGATTTACAGCGGTAAGGAAAAATCTTTTTGAGGCGAAACGGTCATTGAGCGAAGCCGAAATGGCGTTTCGCCTCCGCTCAACGGCCATTTGGCACATTGAAAATCGAAACTCTTTTGGTTGTACCTTTTGGAGTTTCAAAAAGTACAAAATAAAAAAACATGTACACTTATTCCCTATAAAATTAACCTGAACATTTAAAACCACCTCATGCAACTTGGTTCATCATCCTTTATCGTTGCTGGTGCTTGTAACTATTGATTTGATTACAGCATCCAATTCGTGAGCCGACATTTCAATATATTTTAGCAATTGTACTGTTTCCTCGCCTACTTGTTCCTCGTATTTCAATAGATTTATCAAACCCATAATTCTCGCTACGGGTGCCCTCACAATGTGCGATTGTTTCCAAGCTATTTCTCTAAGTTTCCTGTTTTGGTCTTCAATTGATTTGATATGTTGTTCTCTTTCTGTTATATCTTGAGTTGCTCCAATCATGCGAATGGCTTTACCTGTTTCATCTCTTATAATATATCCTTTGTCGTGAACAAATGCATATTCGCCATTGGCCTTTAAAAACCTGTAATCTTGTTCCCAATTAAATTCATTTGGATTATCGAAAATTTCGATTTTTGATGCTATTACTCTTTCCAAATCATCGGGATGGATTAAGTTTTTGTAGTGAAGGTATTCTTCATTATCTTGGTTAATTTTATATCCAAACAGAGCTTCAAATCCACCTCCAGACCTAATAATTTCATTGGTTAAAATATTTAAGTCCCATATGGAATCATTGGTGGCTTTGGCTACTAAATTATACCTTTCGTTGCTAAGCAATACTCCCTCTTCTGCTGTTTTACGCTCTGTTATATCGAACCTAATGGCAAGGTATTGAGTAGGGATATTTTTTTTATCTAAAAATGGAATAATGGTTCCATATACCCAATAAACTCTACCATCTTTTGCTTTATTTCTTAGTTCACCAACCCAAACTTTACCATTAGTAATCGTACTCCACATGTTTTTAAAATATTCTTTATCGTGGTAACCCGAATTTACTATTCTATGGTTTTGTCCAACTAATTCATCATTCGAGTATTTTGATATGTTACTAAAATTTTTATTGGCATACGTTATTATTCCATCTTTATCAGTTATTGAAACAATGGCTGTTTCATCAAGGGCAAATTTATAATCTTCTAATTCTCTCAAATTTTTCTGAAAAGCTTCATCAGTTTTTTTCTGGTCTGTGATGTCTTCCTTAAGTGCTAAAAAATTAATAATTTCACCCAATTCATTTTTAACTGGAGAAATAACTGTCTTTTCCCAAAACAATTCGCCATTTTTCTTTTTGTTTTGAAACACCCCATGCCAGCTATTTCCAGAAAGAATAGTTTCCCATAATTTTTTGTATTCATCTTTTGTGGTATAACCAGAATTTAAAAGACGAGGGTTTTTTCCTAAGGCCTCTTCAGGTGAATAACCAGTAGCCTCGGTAAATTTAGGATTTGTAAATACAATACCTCCATCTAAATCGGTAATAACGGTAGTAACCGGACTTTGCTCAATAGCAACTGATAATTTCCTAATGGTGCTTATACTTTTTTCTAATTCTAATTCGGCCCTCTTTCTTTCTGTAATATCTTTTATAAAACCTGTAATAAACTTCCCCTTGCTGGTTTCCCATTCGGCAAGTGAGAGTTCTAATGGAAATATAGTGCCGTTTTTATGCAAACCTTGTAACTCAAGCGTTTTACCAATTACATTTTTTTCTCCCTTTTTATCAAATCTTTCTATGCCTTTTTCATGAAATTCTTTAAAATGTGGAGGAATAATTTCTGTTAAAGGTTTTCCAATTATTTCATCATCTGTATAGCCAAATATTTTTTCAGCAGCCCTATTCCAGCCAGTAATTATGCCCTTGTTATTCGATGATACGATGCCATCATTTGCTGTTAGTGTAATAGCTTTGTGGCGTTCTTCATTTTCTTTTATTACAATTTCAGCTTGTTTACGTTCAGTAATATCAGAATTAAACCCATACCAAGTTACACTTCCATCTGCTAATTTTTCTGGAGTCGATTTTGAATATATCCACTGAACAGGTTTGCCAGGAATAAGCACCCTAAATTCGCAAGTAAAATTAGTTAAGTGTGCTGCCGAATATTCAATATCATTGAATACCCTTTCAGCATCTTCTGGGTGTATTACATTGGCTATGGCCGTAAAATCGTTTGCCACATCTTCGGGTTTACAGCCGAAAATATTGATGATACCTTCAGATGCAATGGGTACAAAATAACTTCCATCGGGCCTTCTAGTAAATTGAAAAATTAAGTCTGATACATT
>CAIVPY010000173.1 GCA_903907885.1 uncultured Bacteroidota bacterium | reverse complement strand
CCCTTAGCGGCACATTTTAGTTTGCTACGAGAGCCATCCTCTGGCATTCTTGACCCCTATAGGAGTAGGTGGCGGAAAAGTTTTTGAAGTTTTTGAAAATGTTTTTTTGCTAAAATGGTCTAATTATTTTCATATTTTTATGAAAATAATAATTATGCTCTCGTCAGTCACAAATGAGAAAAAACGAAAAAACAAGCATTTGAGGAAAATATAATCCAATGAAATGCGAACAGACGATAATAAAAAATAAAAAACGAAAAAAGTGAAAATTAAGATAAGGTCAGTCACAAATGAAAAATGAAAAATATTTTGACAGCAGATGAGATAACATAAAAATAAAATAGAAATCCAATCAAAGCATAAGCAGTCACGAGACTGACATCATCACAAAAATAAAAATAAATATTATAACAACCAGTCGTATAATGTAGTCAATTTTATTTAAGCAAAACAATTTTATTTTATGACGAATTGGCGTAACAGATTTCATCGCCCGAATTCTTATTTGTCCTTGAAGGTCTTATTAACACAGTCGCTCATATTAATATATTCTTTTTCTCTCATATATAATTCGTTCTTGGTATTACAGGGATAATTTTCAATCAATTCCATTTTTGCGTCATTGTCTTCTAATAACGGGAAACTTGTTAGGAATTTACCAAAGCCTTTTTTATGTTGCTTGAATGACTGTTTATGTCCTTTAAATCGTTCTTTAAGTTCCTTACAAGTTGAACCTATATAGACACCATACTTACTTACAATTCTATATATTTTCGCACTCTGATATTCGCATTCAATTTCGTCGTTTTCAATAATATAAATTTGGTCTAAAGTTTTCGCTCGTGATATAGCAGTGTAAAACATACGACTGTCAAACATTTTAGAACTATCAATAAATAACTTATGCGATGCTGTTTCTCCTTGAATGGAATGAGTAGTAAAGCAGTGACGCTCTTCGCATTTTGTATTTTCAGGTTTCGCACCAATAACAATATCACCATTACAATGTAGTCTATTATTTTCAGTAATATAATATTTATCAACAGCAAATTTGCCTTTGAATAAATCTGTGTAAAAATCTTTTACCGCATTTGTTCCCGATAAAATCATATCGTTTATATTATACATTTGCTTCAATTCACTAATATTAATAACTCGTCCTAATTTTTTGAACTGTGATAGAGTTGATTTATTTATTTCATCAACAGGTCTGTCGTATGATATCATAAAACGAAGGTCGTCTTTAATTTGTTTCAATAACGGGCATTTACATCTGTAGTCTGTTTTGTGTTTAACAATATTATCAAAGCCATTAGTATCCATTTCATCGCCTTCAATACAAGGTAACTGATAACCCAAGTCACCGCAAAATATAATTTTCATATCACCATACAACTCAAACAGTTTTAATTTTTGGTTCTGACTTAACATACTGACTTCATCAACAATAAGAACATTAGAATATGCTTTAATATAACTGATGCGTTGAGGGTCGTCTGTTAATGCTCTCGCCCAAACAGATGAAGCAATACCAATTTCAGTTTGCTTTGCTCTTGCTAACTTCCAAGAAGGGGCAATAAATAATGGTCTTATTAATCCTTTATCATTACAGTTGAAATGCGTTTTACCACAACCTCCTTCTCCAAGATGTAGTTCTTTCGCAAAATGGTCTCTTGAAATAAAACCATTTATAACTAAGTCTTTTTCAACTGCCATACTTACATAACTTTCTCCAGCAAGATTACCAAATGTCATTTTATCATTTTTGAGACGAAACACATTTCTTAACATTGGAACATAATTTTTAAAATAAATTCCATCAACGCATACTCTGACAATGTCACCGTAGTCAAATTCCATTAATTGGTCTAACACGCTAATGCGTTGATAAGCAGTAATAAATCCAGTTATGTGTGCTAAATGATAATTATGTTTTTTAGGAAACGCAATACATATTTCTCCGTTCTCATACCATCTGACAGAACTATCTTCATTCGTTTTTAATACACTCGCAAAATTGGTATCGCCTTTAATCCAAAATGTTTTTTCTAATTTGTGACTATCAGAAGCACCGCACCATTTAGAATAGTAAGGAACATTCTCATCTTTTTCAGTCATCATTTCATCACTGAATTCAAAGTCAATAGGTTTAACTCCCCAGCAACCGCACACAATAGTATATGTTACTCTGTAATAAGTTAATAATTTTAACTCAGCAGATGTATAAACATTATTGTTAATGTATATTTTCATTTTGTCATTTAGTTTTTTGAAACGCCCAAAGCAATTATCAAAATTTAAATTTGTAATTTTATAGTAGCCAACACCGACAATCTTATCGGTTTGTCTAAAATCAGTTATTTTCCCTAGAAACCCTTCATACAAAAAGCACTTGCTGAAATTAGCGTATGCCTTTGTCATATCAATATGATTAATGCTTTTGATATTTATTTTACTAACATCGCAAAAATCAACAGTAGCATTATAATTAACTCCTTCTTGAATGAACCCGCATAATGCTTTATCGTCAATGTCGTCAATCTTACAAAAATTTAGTCCAGTGTCAATTTCAAATTTATTAACGCATTCACCGTAATTATTAAATAAAGCATATTCACCTTTTAATGTTATTATTTTGGATAATCCGTTTTTATCTTTTCTAAAAGTGTAGAACTCGTTGTTAGCATCTAATTTATTTTTAAGTTCGTATAATTGTTCTCTTGTTACTTGAACTGGCTTAGAATTATAAACAACTTCATTTAATTCAATGTGGTTTAATCTTGTATTCGTAAATGTAAATTGTGTTAATCTCTTCTTCAAACTTTTGCCCTCAATAAATTTATGTTCGCATAATGGTAGTTCAATATTAATATCAATTTGTAAAGAGTTACAAACCTCAGCAACACAATCATCAGGTAATCCAGTAGCATATTTATTTTCTAATTCATTTAACCGCTTGACGATTGTTGTATAGCGTTCTTTGGTTCTTTGACTTTCAGCACCTTCTAATTTTTCAACCGCCCAATTTCTAATAGGAGTAAAGACGCAGTGAGTAATTCCATCTCTAAAATATTGAATTACTTTTTGAGAACTGATATTCTCATTTTGAGGATAAATAAATAATTGACTTGTAACACTTTCAGTTTTGCTGAAGATGTCATCATAATCCCAGTCATTAACATTAATTTTCTTAAACCAACTTGAGAATGCGGTAGGCACAGAATAGTTAATACTTTTATATACCTTACCATCAACAACCCAATCAACGACAATATTCTTACCGATATTTAATTTGAGTTGTTCGTAAAGTTTCTTGAGTGAAGGATTATTAATATATTGAACTTTATCTTTAATGTTGTTCTTCTTCGCCTCTCTCGCTAATTTCGCCTTCTGCTTTTGTTCGTATTGCTTATTGAGGTCAATTTGGAAATTATAAATATTCATCATTTCGGTATATGCTTCTTCAGCGGTATTGACAGCATAAAACTTCTTCGCTTGAGTTATGGTCTTAAAATTAAATTCATTTCGTAAAAGTGCTTTGGTAGCGTTCTTCTTAATGTTGGTAATCTTCTTACTATCCATCTTATATATTATAAAGAGAAAATATCTTTAAGTTGTTTTTTTTTTGTTCCATTTAAAATG
>CAIVPY010000172.1 GCA_903907885.1 uncultured Bacteroidota bacterium | reverse complement strand
CTTACAGGAAGTGGTAAAGCGCACGTTAAAATTGACAACATTAAGGGGTACTTTTTTGGTAGAATTGTGTGGCTTCGAGAGCCAAATAACATTGAAGGCAAGCCCAAAATAGACAAAAATAATCCAGACAAAAGCAAACAAAACATTCATATGCTTGGGCTGCGTTTGCTTGATGGTTTTGAATATAAAAGTGAAAACAATTGGGAAAAAGGCACCATCTATGACCCTGAAAACGGCAAAACGTATAGTTGCAAAATTCATTTAGATGATAACAAAACCATGAAAATTAGAGGTTTCATTGGCATTTCGTTATTAGGAAGAACCGATACTTGGACAAGAGTTAAGTAGTTACCAAAAAAACTCTTAATAACATTTTATTTTTGTATATTTTTGTTCAATAAAAGGAAAATATCATGTTTGGTAAAATAGCTGAGGCAAAACAAAAAGCGGAAGAAATAAAAATAAAACTGTCGCAAATTACCGTTGAAGGAAAGGTGCAGGGAATTACGGTTGTTGCAAACGGTAACAAGAGGATAATTTCTGTCGATATTCAAGCAGACTTACTAAGACCTGAAAACAAGGAGCAAATTGAGGAAACTTTACAAATGGCAATTGAAAGTGCAATAGAACAAGCTGACAATATTGCCAAAAGCGAAATGAAATCCTTAATGGGGAGTATGTTGCCTGGTGGTTTAGGCAACCTTTTTGGCTAAACTGATTGTAAACCAATTGTAAAAATTAAACTCCCAATTGTCTAATTTTGATGTATTATGCAACTTATTTTTGCAAGGTAGAGTCAAACTTGTTAATTCGTAATATCAAACTTATAAATGAAAACCGTTTATTCCATAGTTTTAGCTGTTGGCATATTTTTTCTTGCTTCTTGTGATAAGCTTGAAAAATTTAACGACCTATACATTAGGCTAAACCTTACTTCAAAGAGTTTGACTTTTGAATTCGATTCTACTAGTACCATTCAGAATTTCGAAATTCTTCATGAAGGAAATTATATAAATTTTGATAGTATTCTAAAAAACAATTCTATTGATACCACTAAAATACAATCTATCAAAATTTATAAAATTAATTTCACAATTGACACTGTAAATGGAGTCTCAAAAGAAACTAATTTTGATTTCTTAAAGAATATTTCGGTGGCTTGTAAGGTTGATAGCCCCTCATTCTCATTTGTTGATATGGGCAAAATTGACTCAGTTAAATATAGCCAATCATCTATTGATATGGCAGTTCCAAATATTGAGGTGAAAGACATGGTTAAGTTTGAAGAACTATTGTATAAAATGACAGGATGCAATAGAAAACTAATGGGTAAGACAAAAGTGTTGGTAACTGTAAGTTATTCTGTTGATGCTGCTCTATCTCCCAAATAATTACTCCTTAATAAATTTCATTGTTTTTACAAAACCCCTTTCATTTACAAATTTTACAAAATAAACCCCTTTTGATAGCGCAGAAATCTCAAGTTCGGTTTTAGCTGCATGAATTGCTGTTCTTGACACTTCACGTCCATTCATATCATATAAAACAGCTTCAGCATTTTGAATTGAATTCTCAGAAACATTGATTCCCAATTTTTCTTTTGATGGATTAGGGTACAAGTTAATGGTGCTGCTATTGTTTAACTCCGAAACAAAGCTAGGACTTTGAACAAAGATGGAATATTTAGAATTTGAATCAATAATTGTTTGGCTGATAGGGCCCAAAATAGTGTTGGCAGTACCTTTAATTTTAATCATTACCACCAAGGGGTAGTTTGTGTTTTTCATGGCGGTTGTAGCAGTTCCTGATAGTGTTACACAGCCATTTCCCCCTCCTTTAATACCACAATTGGAATTATGACAAGTATACGTAAAGCCTGCAGGCATGCCTTTGACACCCGTTATAAACAAGCTGTCTATAGTTGCATTGATGTTTTTAAAGACGGTGTCTTTGGTGATATAAAATTGCAATACTTGGCTATAAGCTACATTTGGTGTGGCGTCAGGCAATGCCAAAGGGAAAACGCCAGATGACTTAATACTAGCATCAGGCAAACATTGAGCTTTAGCTCCAATTACAAAAAATGAAGAAATTGTAATTAAAAATGCAATTTGTAGAAATATCTTTTTCATATTTGTTGTAATGAATTTTTTTTCAAGTTTAGTATATAAATCAGTTATATGTACATTTTTATTCGTAATTTTTGTGAATTGGGTTACTGCCCAAAATCTTAAATTGAGTGGCAATGTAACAGATTTAGAAAGCAATGAAGCCATTATTGGTGCTATCATATCTATCAACAATAACAATGTGTCATCAACAGATAATGTTGGAAATTTTAGCATTTTTCATACTTCAAACAAACAAATTATTAAAGTAAAAATCCAAGTGATGTACTTAGGTTATGAAAACTATTCTGACAGTATCTTAATTGCTAATCGCGATGAAATAATACTAAACATAAAAGTAAAAGCTAGCAAAAACCAGTTAGACCAAGTAATTGTTTCGGCAGGTAGGTACGAACAATCTGTAAAAAAAGTCACAGTTTCAACCGAAGTAATTAAACCCTATTTGATTGAAAATCGCATTACCACCAATATGGATAAACTTGTAGATCAAATTCCAAGTGTGAATGTGGTGGATGGGCAAGTAAGTATTAGAAGTGGCAGTGGATGGAGCTATGGTGCAGGTTCTAGGGTGATGGTATTGTTGGATGGTATTCCTTTTCTATCAGGTGACGGAGGGCAACCTCAATGGAAATTTTTGCCCATAGAAAATGTAGAGCAAGTAGAGGTAATCAAAGGGGCTTCATCCGTTTTGTATGGCAGTTCAGCGTTAAATGGGATGATAAATTTTAGAACCAAGCTGGCTAGCGACAAATCCATTACCAATATCAATTTATTTTCGGGCGTATACGATAATGCCCCTCGCAAGGATTTGCAATGGAATAGCCAAGCAAGGTTGCAAAATGGTTTCAATATCTTCCACTCAAATAAATTCGAAAACATGGCCTATGGCATAGGGCTCAACTATTTTAAAGACGATGGCTACCGATGGGGAGAAAACGATTATAGGTTAAGAATTAGTTTTAATACCCGTTTCAATTCAAAGAAAATCCCATCATTACAATATGGCTTAAATGGAAGTGTATTGGTAACAGATGCTGCCTCTTTTTTGTTATGGGAGAGTTATAAATATGGCTACATTGCAGGAGATACGCTTATTACCAACACTACTTCTTACAACCACTCATTCGACCCTTTTGTGAGTTTTTTTACGGGCAAAGTAAAGCACAGTTTTAAAGGGCGATGGGTTTACGTGGATAATAGAGTTCATAACCCAGACCCAACGGTAAATCAAAACAATGCTAATCATACTTTTTATAGCGAATACCAATCGCAGATAAATCTATCCAAAGAATTCTTACTAAATGCAGGTTTTGTTTGGCAATACACTAAAAGCAATTCACCTTTGTTTCAAGGTTTGCAAACTGCTTCAAACTATGCAGGTTTTGCACAGCTCGATTATAACTACAAACGCTGGAGTGCTAATGCGGGTATGCGCTACGAAACATATAGTATTAATGGTAATTCAGAAAGCAAACCTGTTTTTAGAACAGGGCTAAACTTTGAAGCAACCAAAGCCACCTTTATGAGAGCCAGTTATGGACAAGGCTTTCGTTTTCCAACCATTGCCGAAATGTTTATCTCTACTACTGCTGGTAGTATAACTGTAGTGCCTAATCCAAACTTAAAATCAGAAAGTGGATGGAATGCTGAAATAGGATTGAAACAAGGTTTTAAAATAAAAGGATTTAAGGGATTTATTGATGCTGCTTATTTTTTTACCCAATACCAAAATATGATGGAGTTTAATTTTGGATTATATAATTTGGACAAAGATAACAACGGAATACCAGCCTTTAAAAGCCTAAATGTTGGCGAAACTAGAATAACAGGAGCTGAAATTTCAATATCTGGTGAAGGAAAAATTGGAAAAGTAATAATAAAAAGTCTGATAGGATATACTTATACCAACCCCATTACCCTTCAGCCCGACCTTGTTTATTCTTATGATGTGGGGCAATATGCCACACCAAGAACATATCGCAACTCTAGTTCTGATACTACCTCAAACAACTTATTAAAATATCGCTTTCAGCACTTGGCAAAATTAGATATACAAGCCACATACAAAAAATACACTTTAGGCATAAGTGCTCGATATAACAGTTATATGGGGAATATTGATAAATTCTTTCTGTTTCTTTTCCCAGATGTGAACGATGCTAGACGCATGGGTAAAGACGGAGATTTGATTTTAGATGCACGTGGTTCTTATAAAATAAACCAAAAATTAACAGTCAACTTTATGGTGAGTAACCTACTAAACCGAGAGGTTATGACTCGCCCGGCTGACCTGCGCCCACCGCGTTTGTTCGTGCTGCAATTGCAAATAAAGTTGTAATAACACAAAGCCAATCTTACTCTCTATTCCTATAATAAATCTCCTAAAGCCGAGTCACTTTTTTTGACCAAGATTGTAAGCGCCAATCCTTCTAATATCGCACCAAAGATAGAAAATAATTGCTCAGGAAACTGTGCTATAGCATAATGAAAAAAGCCTTCGGAACAAACCGAAGGCTTTCGTATTTAATTTTATATTTTAAAAAAGAAATTATTTTGCTTCTTCTTTCTTACGAATCAAAATATCATCCACCATGCCATATTCTTTCGCTTCTTGGGCTATCATCCAATAGTCACGGTCGCTATCGGCTTGCACTTTTTCAAAAGGTTGTCCACTGTGAATTGAAATTATGTCATACAATTCTTTTTTTAATTTTTGGATTTCACGTGCTGTAATTTCAATATCTGATGCCTGTCCTTGTGCTCCTCCCAATGGTTGGTGAATCATAATACGAGCATGAGGCAAGGCTGTACGTTTTCCTTTTTCACCTGCACACATTAGCACCGCACCCATAGATGCTGCCAAACCAGTACATATAGTAGCCACATTAGGCTGTATCCATTGCATTGTGTCATATATGCCTAAGCCTGCATATACCGAGCCTCCAGGGCTGTTAATATACATTTGGATATCTCTACGTGCGTCCATACTTTCTAAGAATAGCATTTGTGCTTGCACGATATTGGCTATATAATCATCAATGGCAGTGCCCAAGAAAATAATTCTATCTGCCATCAAACGAGAGAATACATCTATCTCTCTAAAATTCATAGGACGCTCTTCAATCACCGTGCGGGTCATGTTTTCCATGGTGCTTTCCATGTAGGCGTCTACTTTTATGCTGCTTATGCCCATGTGTTTGGTGGCATATTTGCGAAATTCTTTTCCTTCGTTCATCATTGCTTAGTGGTTTAATTTTTATCAAATATATAAACTCATTTGACTAAGCCAAACCTATGCCAATTGATTTTACTGACAAAATGTGTTGACAAGGGTGCTGGGGCTAATTTGCGAATGTGTGAAATTAAGGATATGAGAATTTGCGAATGTGAGAATGTGTGAATTAGAAGGGGCTTGTTGATTAGTATCGCTATTCGACATGTTAGCGCAGTGCATGTCGAATCACAGATAAGGCGGTTTTAAATCCGCTATTCAAATGCCATCTTCTGCATAAATAGCAAGATAATAATCGAAAATATTAAATCAATTCAAAAATTACAGGATAAATATCCTTTTTATCTATGGTTCGGTATGCGCTTTGCTAACATCCACGAACAGCGGATAGCATTGATCTTATTCCCCAACGCTCAATGCATTTCCTCCAATTATTACATAATCGTTGGGCGGGTAATTTTTTACATTTCCACGCTCATCATAAATAGCAAAATACGAAAACACACCTATGGTTTTGTCGCTATGATAAGGTTTGAAAATTTCATTTTCCTTGATTTTGCTTGGTAAGGCAACTATGTTAAGGCCCTTAAATATGCTTACTAAGTTTGGACAAAATTCCTCCTTTAGTGTTTTAGATACTAACTTGATCTGTATACTATTTGTTAAAGTATCTACAATCCCATTTTTCACAATGTTAAAAATATAAAGCTTGTTAAAATTACTTTTTGCCTGAATGGTAATGGTGTCAGCATCTCTTTTTATATTCCCTGAACAATTCAATATTTCCAATTGATTTTGATGATTTCCTTGTGTACCATTAAGATTGAATAGTTTCATGGCGGCATTTTTATCCCCTTCAATAGTATAGCTTGAAAGATCATAACTGCCCCTTTTGTATGTGAATCGAGTCAGTTCTCCTTGTATAGAATCATTAGCATTAAATAATTCGATTTCGCCAAGTTTCAATTCATGCCATTGATATTTCTCCTTAGGTGGATTAACGACAGTAAAAGAAAATTGAAATAAAGCTGCGATTAACAGCATTAGAGCATATTTGGCTTTCATAATTCAGATATTTTAATGTAAATCAAATGTAAGTATTTAAAATTGAAAGTCAAGTGTTGGATTTAGTCCTGTATTTATAAAGTCCCTTTCCTTGGGAGAGGGATTTAGGGAGAGACAAAAAAAATCCCGATTGCTCGGGATTTTCTAAATATTACTCTTCGTGAGAATGATTGTGGTGTTGGTGG
>CAIVPY010000171.1 GCA_903907885.1 uncultured Bacteroidota bacterium | reverse complement strand
AACTGCTTATGATGAGTTTGCATTGAAAGCCTTTAAAGTTAATAGTCTTGACTATTTGTTAAAACCTATTGATAAAGATGAATTGAAGAGCGCATTTGAAAAGTTTAAAAACTTTAGACCTCAACAAAATGAACTTGAGTTAAATATTAAAAATCTATTGGCAAATATTCAGATGCCACAAGTTGAAGTATATAAAGATAGGTTCTTGGTAAAGAGTGGACAGAAGTTAATGTCAATTGCCGATAAAGATATTGCCTATTTTTTGTCACAAGATAAACTAACTTATTTGGTAACTTATATAGGAAACAAATTTGTTGTTGATTATACCTTAGATGAACTTGATACTATTATTAATCCAAAAAGTTTTTTTAGATTAAATAGGCAAGTGCTAGCCTCGTTAAATTCTATAAGTGGGGTGCATAGTTATTTTAATGGAAAGCTAAAAATAGAAGTATCACCAAAACATACAGAAGAACTTGTGGTAAGTAGAGAAAGAGCATCAGAGTTCAAATCATGGTTGGGAGCTTAATTCCCATTTCATTACCTTCTATATTCAATCCTGCTTTTAGCTTTTTGTTTAAGACGTTCAATAATCAAATCAGTTATACTTGGAGCAATCAACTTAGGGTCGTTTTGATGAAATAGCAATTTTACCTTCGCTTCATTCACGTCTATTTGATAGAGTATTTGCCATAATTTCTCAAGGTCGTGTAGCAAAAACCATATTACCTTGGATTCTATTTCGGCTTTTACTTGCTCGAAATCAGCTTGCTCAGATAAGTCCAAGCTGTTTTTAGCCAGTTGAAATATTATCTGATTTTCATCATTCATCATATTCAAACATTATTTTCGTCAAAGATGTTAATTTTATAAATTGCAACGATAAAATAATATCAACTAAGAACTAAAAACAATAACTAAAAATATGGCTTTCGATATCGAAATGATTAAAGCTGTTTATGCCAAAATGGATGAGCGTATTGCAGCAGCCCGCAAGGTGGTTAACAAACCTTTAACTTTAACTGAGAAAATTTTATACAGTCACCTTACCGAAGGCAATGCTTCGAAAGCCTATGATAGAGGTAATAGTTATGTGGATTTTGGTCCAGACCGTGTGGCTATGCAAGATGCAACTGCTCAAATGGCTTTGTTACAATTTATGCAGGCAGGTCGCCCAAAGGTAGCTGTTCCGTCAACGGTTCATTGTGATCACTTGATTACTGCTAGAAAAGGTGCTGCTGTAGATTTAGATTTTGCTAATAATGAAAGTAAAGAAGTATATGATTTCTTGGGTTCGGTTTCTAATAAATATGGTATTGGATTTTGGAAACCAGGAGCAGGTATCATTCATCAAGTGGTTTTAGAAAATTATGCTTTCCCTGGTGGAATGATGATAGGTACAGATAGCCATACGGTGAATGCAGGTGGTTTAGGTATGGTGGCTATTGGAGTTGGTGGGGCTGATGCTTGTGATGTGATGGCAGGTTTACCATGGGAACTTAAATTCCCTAAATTAATTGGTGTTAAACTAACAGGTAAATTAAACGGTTGGACTGCGCCAAAAGACGTTATCTTAAAAGTGGCTGGTATTCTTACTGTAAAAGGTGGAACGGGCGCTATCGTTGAATATTTTGGAGAAGGCGCTACGAGCATGAGTTGTACTGGTAAAGGTACCATTTGTAATATGGGTGCTGAAATTGGTGCTACTACTTCTACATTTGGTTATGACGAAAGTATGGAGCGTTATTTACGTTCAACTGGTCGTGCGGATGTAGCAGATTTAGCCAATGGCGTAAAACATCATTTAACAGCAGATGCTGAGGTTTATTCAAATCCTGAAGCCTATTTTGATCAAGTAATTACTATTGACTTAAATTCTTTAGAGCCACATTTAAATGGTCCTTTTACTCCAGATTTAGCTACACCTGTTAGCCAAATGAAAGACTTGGCAGCTACAAATGGCTGGCCATTAAAAGTTGAATGGGGTTTAATAGGTTCGTGTACCAACTCATCATACGAGGATTTAAGCAGAGCAGCATCTATAGCTAAGCAAGCAATTGACAAAGGTTTGGTGACCAAAGCAGAATTTGGTATCAACCCTGGTTCAGAGCAAGTACGATATACAGCTGAGCGTGATGGTTTGTTAAAAACCTTCACTGACTTAAACGCTTCTATTTTTACCAATGCTTGCGGACCATGTATTGGTATGTGGGACAGGGTAGGAGCAGAGAAGGCAGAAAAGAATACCATCGTTCACTCTTTCAATAGAAATTTTGCTAAACGTGCAGATGGTAACCCAAATACTTTTGCTTTTGTAGCTTCACCTGAGATGGTGGCAGCTATTGCCATTGCTGGCAATTTGTCATTTAATCCAATAACAGATACCTTAATAAACAACAAAGGTGAGGCCGTAAAATTAGACCCTCCTCATGGGGATGAATTGCCTACCAAAGGATTTGATGTAGAAGATGCAGGTTTTGTTGCTCCAGCTGCTGATGGCAGTGGAGTTCAAGTGGCAGTATCTCCAACTTCAGATCGTTTGCAATTGTTAGATCCATTTGCAGCATGGGAAAGTACTGACATTAAAGGCTTGAAATTATTGATAAAAGCAAAAGGTAAATGTACAACCGACCATATTTCAATGGCTGGTCCTTGGTTGAAATACCGTGGTCATTTGGACAATATTTCAAACAATATGTTGATTGGTGCTGTGAATTTCTTTAACGAAAAAACAGACAACGTGAAAAACCAATTAACAGAAGAATATGCGGCTGTACCAAAAGTACAACGTGACTATAAAGCAAATGGCATTGGTAGCTTGGTAGTAGGTGATGAAAACTATGGTGAGGGCAGTAGCCGCGAGCATGCAGCTATGGAACCACGTCATTTAGGTGTGCGAGCAGTTTTGGTAAAATCATTCGCACGTATTCATGAAACCAATTTGAAAAAACAAGGCATGTTGGCTTTAACGTTTGCTGATAAATCAGATTACGAAAAAATACAAGAAGATGATGTAATTGACATTAATGGTTTAACATCTTTTGCACCAAATACTTCTTTGGAATTGGTATTGACACATAAAGATGGTTCGAAAGAAACAGTTATGGCAAATCACACTTATAATGAGCAACAAATTGAATGGTTTAAAGCAGGTGGAGCTTTGAATATTATCAGAGCAAGTGTTGCGAAATAGGTTTGATAGAAAATTGAATTTTATTTGTTGAGATGTTTAGTTAAACATCTCAACAAACTCAAACATATTCACTTGTGTACATTGATTGAAGGTTAATTAAAATTCAAGTTGAATATTAACTATTTGATGATGTGTTATTAATACCAATACTCTCAATAATTTCTTTCAAAAAATTTCGACAACAACTTTCTAGGATATAATAACAAGTTTGAAAATCTTCCATGGTGCCATAGTATGGGTCTGGAACTTCTTTTACTCCTAATACATAATCATCATAGCTGCGCATGTAAATTACTTTAGCATTACTTTTTGTTGGAATTAGCTTCATCACATTGTTGTAATTGCTTTCATCCATAACCACGATGTAATCAAATTCATTGAAGTCGGCTTTACTAAATTGTCTAGCCATATGGTTAAGTTTTATGCCATGACCCGCTGCGGTAGAAACCATACGTTTGTCTGGTTGATGACCTAAATGATAAGAGGCAGTACCTGCAGAATCAGTTGAAATTTGATTGTTTAATCCCTTATCAGCCACTAATTTTTTGAATAATCCTTCTGCCATTGGCGAACGGCAAATATTTCCTAGGCATACAAACAAAACATTAATCATAGTGCAACAAAATTATCATTTGAAATCTTCAAAATTACACTAAATCTAGGGATTAAATGTTTTCTAATTCCTTGATGGCCAACCAAGCCATTAAGCCAGCACCAATTTCCAATGATTTTTCATCCACATCAAAGGTTGGCGTGTGAACAGAAGAAACGATACCTCGCTCTTCGTTTCTTGTGCCTAGGCGATAGAAACAAGCTGGCATTTCTTGTGAATAGTAAGAGAAATCTTCCGCTGCCATCCAAATATCCAAGTCTACAACATTCTCTTCACCCATGTATTCTCTGGCACAGCCTTTCATTTTTTCGGTAAGTGGAATATCGTTCATCAAAAAGGGATAGCCTTTTCGTATTTCAAACTCACATTTGCCACCCATGCTTTCGGCCAATTGTTCGGCTAATTTTTTCATTTTATCATGCGCTTCAATTCTCCATTTCTCGTCCAAGGTTCTAAAAGTACCTTCCAAAAACACTTCATTCGGAATTACATTGGTGGCACCATTAGCTATTACTTTTCCGAAAGATAAAACTGAGGGAATGATGGGATTAGCTACCCTGCTTACTATTTGTTGTAATGCTATTATGATGTGTGATGCGATTAATACGGTATCAATATTCAAATGAGGCATGGCACCATGACCACCTTTGCCAATCACCTTCACATATAGCTCATCGGTGCTTGCCATGTAAAGACCACTTCTAAAACCAATTTTACCAACGGGTATTAAAGGCATTACATGCTGACCCAAAATGCTAGTAGGAGTGGGGTTAGCAAGAGCTCCCTCTTTTATCATGATGGAAGCACCACCAGGTAATTTCTCTTCTCCTGGTTGAAACAACAATTTAACGCTGCCTTCAAATTCATTTCTCAAACTGCACAATATTTTAGCTACACCCAAAAGGCTGGTGGTATGCACATCATGCCCACAAGCATGCATCACACCTGTGTTTACTGATTTATAACTCACCTCATTTTTCTCTTCAATAGGCAAGGCGTCCATATCCGCACGTAAGGCTATTACTTTTTTATCGGGGTTGCGACCTTTGATCATGGCAACCCAACCTGTATTGGCTTTGGCTTCAATGCTATCAACGCCTATTAATTCCAATTGCTTTTTTACAAATGCACTGGTTTCAAATTCTTGAAACGATAACTCAGGATGGGCATGAAGATGCCTGCGCGTTTCTATCAGTTCAGGAAATATTTGCTTGGCAAGGTCTTGTATTTTGGCTTTTAAATCCATTAAGACAAAAGTAAGTATGTTGTGCAATAAAAGTGCAAAGCCTGATAAAATTTAAGAAACATTTTCGCTTTGTTTGTCATACATGAAATCGGCCACAGTAAATGAAATAAAAAAAGAGCTGCAAAGCCTAGCTCCCGAGCAGGTATTGCAGCTGTGTATGCGTTTGGCTAAATACAAAAAAGACAATAAGGAACTCTTTAGTTATTTGCTGTTTGAAGCCCATAACGAGGCGCAATACATTGAGCAAATTAAGATAGATGTGGACGAATGGTTTGATGAAATCAATGTTGGGCATCCTTATTATGTGAAGAAAACCTTGCGTAAAATTCTACGACACATAACAAAGCATGTGAAGTATTCAGGAATCAAACAGACAGAGGTGGAATTGCTATTGTATTTTTGTGGGAAATGCCGAGATAAAAACTTGGACCTAAGTCAAAGCACTGCTTTATATAATATGTATGCTTCGCAGATAAAGAAAATAGAAAAAGCATTAGCTAGCTTGCATGAAGACTTGCAATATGATTATTTGAAAGAGTTGGATGGGTTGAGGTAGATTATCCAATTGTTTTTTTTACAAATGAAAGAATATATTTCTATTATTGTTATTAGAAATTTTATTGAATAAAATGATATAATTGATATGAGATATTTAACCATATTTGGAATTATTTGTGGATTATTTTCACTCAACGGATGTTACCCTCGAAAATATGTTCAATACTTGGAGTCAATTAGGTTTGACTCTATAAAACAAATTACAAGATTTGATAGGCTTCCTTTAGGATATGTTGAAATTCCGGGAAATTGGCATGAGACACGTTCCGATAATGTAAGTAAACAACAATTTTTTAAGAATAATGATTCTGTTACTATCGCAATTGCTTTGTGGCCGAAAGATCGCTACGGAGTTTATAAAAAAGGACAAAGCGATAAGTCTTTTTTAAACGATTTTTATGAGTGGGATTCGAAATATTTAGCAGATCAAATTCAAGGACAAAGAAATATATTGAGTCAAGATTCTATTCAAAATAATTTTATTTTATGGAGGGTATATAATGATTCATTAGTTGATAGTTATTTTTTATTTGGAATTAAGCAAGGAACTGTTTACAATCTTTATGTTACTTCAAAAAAATGGAGTGACATACAAAAGATTGAATTTCTTGAAAATCTATTTTTAAAAATCAAATAATATTTCAGCAACTTTTGCCTTAGATTGGTGTTTTAACAAAGCATCAACAAGGTTATTCAATTTCTAATAGCCCAAAGGCATATAAAAATCTACCTCCCTTTCACTTTCAACACAAAGGATCTACTTAATCGCCTGGAAGCCTCATTGTACAAACGTTCTGGGTGCCATTGTACCCCAGCAGCAAAGGGATGTGTATTGTCTTTCCATTCAATGGCTTCTATCACACCATCTGGGCTAAGCGCTGTTACTTTAAATTTGTCAGACACTTTATTTACCGCTTGATGATGCACACTGTTTACCACTAAACTATCCAAATGCATGGTTTTTTGAAGCCATGAACCCGATTTAATATGTACCCAATGAACCGAATCCACACCTGCTTGAGAATGTTTAATATTTGTTTTTAAAGCTTTGGGAATATCTACAATTAAACTGCCTCCATTTGCTACATTCAATATCTGTTGACCTCGACAAATACCCATGATAGGTTTCTTGTTTGCAATAGCATATTTAATTAAAACATACTCTATGCTATCACGGTAATTATCAATTTTACCGCAATCCACAATGGATTCAGCCTGTTGGTAAAGACTTGGGTTAATATCCTCGCCACCACCTATAACAAAACCATTGGCCTTAGTAATATAGTATTGTTGCGAATCTGGACTAAGGAAATAAAACTCTTTGGTGATAAGATTGCTATCACTCTGCATGAGCCACTTTTTTATGTTCTCATTTTTATCTTTTGAAATAAGTACGATATGCTGGGCAAGGCTAAGCTTCATTGAAACACATACTAAAAGAATAAAAACGCTCAGTGATTTTTTCATGATTCAATTGTATGAAATGTTTTTGAATAATGATAGAGGAATAAATGTTTGGGAAAACTCTCAAGTCAATTAAACCAAACTTTAATCTCGAATTTGAAAACATAATGTATGTTTGATAGTTAGAATAAAGAGCAATTATGAAATTTACAAATAAGAAAATATTGATTACAGGTGGCGCTACAGGCATAGGATTAGGCCTTACAGAGCGTTTTTTGAAAGACGGAAACACCCTAATCATTTGTGGTAGGAGAGAGTCGGTACTATCAGAATTAAAAGCTAAGCATCCAAGCCTAATTACCAAGGTATGTGATTTGTCTTCAGTAGATGAGCGCATAGCTTTGTATGATTGGATTCAAGAAAACCATCCTGATTTAGATGTATTGGTTAACAATGCAGGCATTCAACAATGGATGAACTTATCTGATGCAGACTTTTATGAAAGAGCTAAAATTGAAATAGCTACCAATGTGGAAGCGCCTGTGCATTTAAGTTCATTGTTTATGAATTTAACATCCGTGTCATGCATCATGAATGTTACATCAGGCTTGTCATTTGTACCATTGAGCAAGGTGCCTGTATATTCAGCAACCAAGGCATTCTTTCATTCGTTTACTTTATCTATGCGACATTTATTGAAAACTAAAAATATAGAAGTTATTGAGATTATACCACCCGCATTAAATACAGACTTAGGAGGAAAAGGCTTGCATAATTATGCGCCTCCTGTTAGCGAGTTTATTGAATCTATTTTTGAACAATTGAATGAAGGTAAAACTGAATTGACTTTTGGTTTCAGCGACATGGTTTCAAAATCAGGACCCGAAGATTTGCAAAAGGCATTTGACAGAATGAATACTAGTAATTAGGATTGTAGGATATAGGATTAAGGCAGGAGGATAAAAAGCATTATAAACAAGAAGGGGCGTGATTCATCGCGCCCCTTCTTGTGTTTATCTATTAACCTCTAGTGAACTATAAGTAAATTTAGATTGACATAAATTTTGCACTTGTCCGATCGCGTAGCCGATTTTCGCAGTGTGTGCAAATAGATTTCATGCTAGGGTTTGTGCAGCCTTATAGGTTTTGCCATGAGGCTTGGGTTTAGTTAAGAGGCAAAACATATACAGCGGTAAGGAGAAATCTATTTGAGGTGAGGTTAAGCGCGGGAAACACCTTGAAAATCGAAACTCTTTTGGTAACTTTTTGAGTCATCAAAAGTTACAATTAGAATTGGTCCCTAAAGGTTAATTAAGCCTCAATTTTAAATCGTTTTTGTAAGAATATAGTGAATCTGAAAAGGTATAAGATTTCAAAAAAAAGACTGCTTTCGTTTAATGAAAGCAGTCTTAATAAGTAAAAGAGTAAATTATTTAATTACTTTAATACTCTTATTGAAATTATCACCTTTGAAAGTTAAAATATAAACGCCATTGCTTATTTGACTAGTTTCAAACTGCAAAGTATTTGTGCCTTTTGTCAAATCGACAGCTTTTACGTCTATTATTTTTCCTGAAATATCAGATAGCATAAGCACCACTTTGTCTATATTGTTTGAGCCCAATTCAATTTGGATTTTATCATTGAAGGGATTAGGAAATACCTTGATGTTTTCAATTAAAGATACCTTTGTTATACCGGTTGCTTGAACATCAGGAGCAATACTGTTGCATATTATATCTGTGGTTAGTCCATTAGAAACACTTAAACATACCAAGTACCAATCTTTATTTGAAAAGCTATGAAGAGGAGTGGCATCAGATGAAAATTCTCCATCACCAAAATCCCAATTGTAAGCATAACTAGCATTGTTTGAAGTACAACTAAATTGAACCGAATTATTGGCAGCATTTATGGTATTGTATTTATAAATTGCAGATACTTGTGATTGTGCGGCATTTGAATCAATTTTATTGATTGTAATAAAATTGCAATGTTCGCTTTGGCAGTTTGAATCTAATGCATTTCTAACACGAAGACAAACCCTATACAAACCATTGTGGGCATAAAAATGAGCAGAAGGGTGTTGCAAATAGGATGTGCTGTCATCACCAAACGACCAATAATAAAGCAAATTGTTTCCAGTAGAGGTGCTGTTAACTTCTAGTTTTCTTACATTGTTATTTACTCCGTATGTGAAGACTGAATTGCAATAAACAACTTGTTCTGCAACGCCAATAGCCACGCATTTGTGTGATTGGCAAAGTGTATCTCCATTTTCAATTCTGTAAGTAAAAAGACATACTAAGAAAGAATCGTTTACAGCATAATTGTGTGTAGGTGAGTTTTGATCTGAACTCGTATTGTCTCCAAATTTCCAAACCGATCTGTTATAAGAACCCCCTGAAATATTTACAAAATGAACTTCTCTACCTGTTTTGGAAAAGATGAAATTAGCTTCGCAGCCAACTGGTGCTGTAATTGTAATGCTATCGCAAGTGGTATTTGTGCAGGTTGAATCTTTCTTGATCACCTTTAAGCATACTTTGTATCTACCAGCATGAGGGAATATATGCGAAGGTGTTTTTGAATCAGATGAAATGCCATCTCCAAAAGTCCATACATATTTGTAATCGTTGCTGGTATTGGAACTGCTAAAGTTTTTCTTCAATGGATTAGTAGCATCCGCACTTAATGTCCAAGCTGAATTACATCCTGTAGTATTAGCCACACTAACCAAAATACTATCGCAAGTGGTGGAGGTGCATAATGAATCTTTCCTTGTTACTTTTAAACAAACTCTATACTTACCAGCTTGAGCAAATAAGTGGTTAGGTGTTTTTGAATCTGACGAAGTGCCATCTCCAAAAGTCCATAGGTAATTAAAATCTAAACTGGTATTGGTGCTCGAAAATAATTTTCTAAGTGAGTTATCAACTGCAGTGGTAAATGTCCATGTTGAAACGCAAGTAGGAGGAGTGGTATTTGAAACAACTATGGTGCTGCATCTGCTATGTTTACAACTCGAGTCTGTTTTTGCCACTGTCAAACAAACAGTGTATGGACCATTGCCCGTAAATGTTTTAATTGGGCTAGTAACTGTAGATGATGTTCCATCTCCAAAACTCCATACATACACTACACCTTGTCCATAAGAGGAGTTAGTGAAAGTAACAGTTTTAGTTGTTGGGTTTAGCGTATAGGTGAAATTGGCTTTACACGCCATTTGAGCAAAAGAATTTAAAGAGAATATCGACAGAAAAAGATAACTTAGTAATCTTAAGTTGCCAAATAAAAACTCTTGTTTGTTTGTAAAGTATGGCTTCATGATTTTTTTATTAATTTGATTGTCAAATATAATAATTTTTATTGTTAAACAATTGAAATTTATTTGATTGTGAATTATTTCATTATTAAAACAACCTGATATAAGGAAAACATCAATCATGATGAAGGATTTTTACATTAGAAAGAATTGGTTTGAAGTTTTAAACCAAGCATTAGTCGAATTTAATATATCGTATCTTTTTTGAATTTCGGCTTTGTAAAAAGAAAAGCATATTTAACATCAACCTCATTAAACCATAAGAACAAGCGTTGTATATTTTCAGAAATGGATTGGTTCGTTTTTGAAATTGTTTTAACGAAACTTTTTTACAATCATCTTTTATCATTTTTAGCAAAGTGGTTTGTGTTTGGGTGCAAAAGGCTTCATCTTCTATTTCTAAATTACACTCTATACTTCCAAAGTCGCTTAGGTGATTTAAGTTGTAAGAACCCACGCACACCCAATGATCATCAATGGTAGCTACTTTGGCGTGCAAAACACTTTTATTCCATTCATACAAATTTATGCCAGACCTAAGCAAGTCGTCATACAAATATTCGCTTGCATGTTTAACCAAACCAACATCCGAAATAGACCCTAACACAATGTTAACCTGAACCCCGTGTTTTGCAGCTTTTTTTAACAAGCGTTTTAAAGCTAGTGAAGGAATAAAATAACTGGCAAACAAGGTTATTTGCTTTTCAGCTTTTCTAATTTGTTGCTTGTACTGTTTAGTAATACCAATTTTTGCTTGCAGCCAGTTGTTTTGCAACACACGAACTTTTATGGCTTTGTCTTCAACTACTAATTCAGGTGTTTGTGTTTTGAAAAGATTTGTTTGTTTTTGTTTTTT
>CAIVPY010000170.1 GCA_903907885.1 uncultured Bacteroidota bacterium | reverse complement strand
TTTTTGTTTTTCTCTTAATTTTTCGGGAAGCGATAGTATGATATCTTTTGAAACCTGAATTTTTTCTTTATGATGATTTGTTGGGCAGGTGGTTTTTATGGATTCAATACTTTCTTTGCCACAAACACCACAACTGCTGCTGGTATAAAAATTTCGTTGAAGTCGGGCAAAATCTAATTTAATATTTTCATTCAGCTCAACCCGTACAATATTCTCTTTGTTTTCAATGGTATTAGCTTCAACACAATATTGAATCTTATAAATATTTTTAGCAGATTGTATGATGCCTTCGGTATACAAAAACCCCACAGCCAATTCGAAATCATTGCCTGGTGTGCGCATAGTAACCGAAATGCTTTTTTGCATTCTATTAATTGCATCACCATAACCCACACGAATCTCCATTGGCTCTTCAATAGCAAGTAAATCCATGGTTTCATTAACATCACCACAGTATATTTTTAATATTTTTGCTTGAGAAACACTTGCTTTGGGCATAGTGATTTATATAGTTTAGATTAATATAATTACAATTTGATAGAGTATTTTCCGCTAAATTATTTTCTATTTTTTATGCCAATTAATAATGTATTTGATCCCTCAACCATATCAAATTGTTCAACGGTAAACATTTTGCTTAATAATATTTTTAATTCGTCAATATCATTACCCATTTCGACAATCGTAGAAGCATTAAAAAGAAATATACCATCATTATGGGTAACATTACAAATATCTCCCCAAAAATCTAAGCCATAAACGGCATTTGGAACTTTGTTGTCAATAAATAAATCGATAATAATGAGGTCAAATTTTTTTTTAGTTGTTCTAACATATTGTAAAGCATCCTGATGGATTAATTCTAGATTTTCATTGGGCTTAATATTAAATTCTTTAAAAGCAATTTGTATGATTATATCGTCAATTTCAACAGCAGTAATTTTTTTATAATAATGGTAATTTTCTCTGAGATTTTTAATAACACCGCCACCTCCAAGCCCCAAAAGCAATACATTTTGAGTCTTATTTAAATCGATTTGTTGAAGCCCAAAGTTTAGTATACGTTGAAGTGATCCGTAAGAATAATTGGCATTAGCACTATCTAATAATTTTTTACCTTGGTCGTAAGTTATCTCAACCATACCATTATTATGGGTTTCTATTTTTTGAGTAATAGGGAATAAATAACTTAATAGCTTTTTCATTTATTTGATATTATTCATCAATACTTTGTTGTAATGAAAAATAGAATTAAAGTAGCGTTGTGATCTTATTTGTATAATGGAAACTTTTCCATCCACGAATTAATACTATTTCTTACATCAGAAATCACAATGTCGTTTTCATTATTTATAAGCACCCTATCTATGAAGTCTGCAATTTGCTCCATGTCGGTTTCAATCATCCCACGAGTAGTGATAGCTGCAGTACCCAAGCGAATTCCACTTGTAACAAATGGGCTTTTATCATCAAAAGGAACCATGTTTTTATTTATGGTAATATCAGCTTTTATCAAAGTGTTTTCGGCTAATTTTCCAGAAATATTTTTGCTTCTGAGGTCAATCAACATCAAGTGATTGTCAGTACCTCCTGAAATGATATGGTAACCCCTGCTTACAAAGGCATTTGCCATTGCGTGTGCATTGGCTCCTACTTGCTTGATATAAGTTTTATACTCGTTAGTCAAACACTCCCCAAAAGCAACCGCTTTGGCTGCAATAACATGTTCAAGTGGTCCACCTTGAGTACCTGGAAAAACAGCACCATCAAGCACCGCGCTCATCATTTTTAATTCACCTTTCAATGTTTTTTGTCCAAATGGATTTTCGAAATCATTTCCCATCATAATGATACCACCTCTTGGGCCTCGTAATGTTTTATGGGTTGTTGATGTAACAATATGACAATGCTGAATAGGGTTGTTTAACAATTTGCTGGCAATAAAGCCTGCAGGGTGTGATATATCTGCTAACAATAAAGCTCCTACTGAATCTGCAATGGTTCTTAATCTTGCATAATCCCAATCGCGGCTGTAGGCTGATGCTCCACAAATAATTAGTTTGGGCATTTCTTTTTTTGCTATTTCTTCTACTTTATCCCAATTTATTAAACCTGTTTCTTTATCAACACCATAGAAACTAGGTTTATATAATTTTCCTGAAAAGTTAACTGGAGAGCCGTGTGTTAAATGTCCACCATGCGATAAATCAAAACCTAATATTTTATCTCCTGGATTTAAACAACCTAACATAACAGCAGCATTTGCTTGTGCTCCGCTGTGTGGTTGTACATTGGCCCATGTGGCACCAAAAAGTTCTTTCAATCTACTTATAGCAAGGTTTTCAACTTCATCTACCACCTCGCACCCACCATAATAACGCTTACCCGGCAACCCTTCTGCATATTTATTTGTTAGTACACTACCCATAGCTTCCATTACTTGAGGGCTAGTAAAATTTTCGGATGCTATTAATTCTAAGCCATGTTGTTGACGATATTGTTCTTTTTTAATTAATTCAAAAACAGCGGTATCTCTTTGCATATTTGTAAGTATTTAAAATCTATTAATATTTGCACAAATAAACGAGAATTCTTTAAAAACTTATACCTGTTTTTTTTACGAGATTGAAATATTATTAGATTGAAAAAATATAACTTGATAGTATTGGGTAATTCCCTATTTTTGATTTTATTTTTTTAAAATAAATGAAAGCAATAATTCCCGTTGCTGGGATTGGTACACGACTGAGAACACACTCTCAAACCCAACCTAAAGCACTTATACCAATAGCCGGTAAGCCTATTTTAGCTCATATAATTGAAGGTTTGATAGATGCCGGTCTAAATGACTTTATTTTTATAATAGGATATATGGGCGATAAAATTGAAGATTATATTACATCCCATTATCCATTTATCAAATCTTCATTCGTAATTCAAACAACAGGCAAGGGAGTTGGTCACGCTATTTGGCTAGCAAAAGAATTAATACCTCAAAATGAAGAAATTCTTGTGGTTTTTGGTGATACGATTGTAGATGTTAATATGCAATCTGTGTTAAATTCAGAAACTTCCATATTGGGGGTAAAAAAAGTTGAAGATCCAAGACAGTTTGGTGTTGCCGAGCTAGATAAAGACGGCTATATTTCACTTATGGTTGAAAAACCAACTATCCCCAAAACCAACTTAGCTTTGGTGGGTATATACAAAATAAAAGAAAGTGAAAAACTGCTAGAAGCTTTAGAAAACAATATCAACCAAAAGAAAAAAACACATAATGAATTTACGCTCACAGATGCCATGATGAGTATGATTAATGATGGCATAAAATTTAGAACTTTTGATGTTGATAATTGGTACGATTGCGGAAAGAAAGAAGTTTTATTGGAAACAAACTCAATATTACTGAAACGTCTAAACTACGACACATCAAAATATCACTTTGAGAACACCATCATCATCCCGCCTGTATACATTGGCGAAGGTTGTGAAATTAAAAATTCAATCATTGGGCCAAATGTATCGATAGGTGAAAATGCACTTTTAGATTATGCCATTCTTAATGAATCAATCATTGGGCCAAATGCTCAAATAAAACACGCAATACTTGACCATTCTCTTATTGGAAACGATGCTTTGTTTATTGGTATGAAACAAAGCTTAAATATTGGTGATAGTACAGAAATAAATTTTGGATAGTCTTCAATATTTCCAATTAGTAAGCAAATGCACCACTTACAATAAGTATAGATTATAGTAATTTTAATTAAGTAGATATTAATTCGATAAAACCTTAACAGTTTAGAAAGTATCAAGCCTGCTTTTATTGAAAATATTGCATTTAACCCACATTCCGCAATAGAAAAAAAACGTTATTTTTACGCTTAGAAAACCTAATGCGTAGCAATAGAAAATAGAAAAGTATGGAATTTGATATAT
>CAIVPY010000169.1 GCA_903907885.1 uncultured Bacteroidota bacterium | reverse complement strand
TATGCATTTATTGGGTTTAATAAACGAAGTGCTTGACATTTCGAAAATAGAATCAGGTTATGTGATTAATCAGTTTGAAAATGTAAATATTTTAGAGAAAATACACTTAACAGTTGATGCTTTAAAACCAGCCATTATAGAAAAAAAACTAAATGTAACTGTTGTAGAACCAAGTCACACCATTCCAATTATTAAATCGGACAACAAATTAATTACACAAGTATTGTATAATTTGATAAACAATGCTATAAAATACAATAAAGAATCAGGAACTATTAAGATAGAAACGATAATTATTGATTCAATACCCAATGAACCAAATAATTTAAAAGTTTCGATTATAGATACTGGTAAAGGAATTTTAGCTGAAAATTTTAAAAAGTTGTTTAATCCTTTTGAAAGAATTGAAGCAGGAAATTCAGGTATAGAAGGAACGGGTTTAGGGTTATCGGTAGTAAAAAAACTAATGAAAGTTTTAGGGGGAAATATTGGGGTAGAAAGTGAGTTAGGAGTTGGTAGTACTTTTTGGATTACTCTGCCATTGCATAACCCAATCGATTTTCTAGAAGAAAGAATAGACGCTCAAAATACATCTATTATTGAGTTACAGAACAATATTAACATACACGAACAAGATAAAATTTTAAGAGAAGATGAGTTAAAAATAGCAAACATAGAACTTGAATATCAGCAACAGGAAAAAGTTGATAGGGCTAATGAGTTAGTAATTTTGCAAAAAGAACTAAATCTAAACAAAATAGAGAAAGATTTGAAAAATAAAAATGGCCTAGTGTTATGTATTGATGACAATAAAAAAAATATAGAATTACTGAAGCAAATAATCAATTTAAAACGACCCAATATTGAAGTTGTTACTAGTATAACAGGAATAGATGTATTAAACCTAGCCATTTTACATCATCCGGATTTAATATTACTTGATCTGAATTTGCCGGATATACATGGAAGTGAAATAATAATAAATTTACTTGCTAATAAAAACACACAAAACATTCCAATAGTAGTAATGAGTGGAGATGCCACTGAAGTGCAAATAGAAAAAAATATGAATTTAGGGGCTAAAAAATATTTAACAAAACCAATAGAATTTTCAGTTCTTATAGAAACAATTGATTTTTGGATAGGTGAAAAAGACTAATAGAAATATGATAAACTCAACTTTAAAAAATGCCAAGATATTAATTGTAGATGACCAACCTTCGAATATTGATATTTTAAATGAATTTTTAGAAATAGAAGGTTATGAAGAGGTAATCAGCACCAATGATTCAAGGGAAGTAATTGACTTGTATAAAAGTTACAAGCCCAATTTGATTTTACTCGATTTGACAATGCCACATTTAACTGGTTATGACATAATGGAACAGTTAAAATCAATAGTATCAGCTGATACTTTTCTAAGCATAATAGTACTTACAGCCGATGCTACTAACGAAGCAAAATTGAAATCGTTGCGTTTAGGAGCTAACGATTTTTTAACCAAACCCTTTGATTTAGTAGAAGTTGGATTGCGCATCAAGAATATTTTGTTTGCAACTTATCTCCATCAACAATTACAAAATCAAAATGAAATATTGGAAGTAAAAGTAAAGGAAAGAACTTTAGAACTAGAAAATAAAAACTTAGAATTGCAAAAAGCGAAAGAAAAAGCGGAAGAAAGTGTTCGGTTAAAAACAGCATTTTTAAACAATGTTTCGCACGAAATTAGAACTCCATTGAATGGTATTTTGGGTTTTGGACAGTTACTTTCAAATGAAAATTTATTACCTACAGAAAGAGCTAAATACCTGTCAATGCTTGATGAAAGTAGTGTAAGATTAATTAATACGGTAACAAGTTTTTTAGATATTTCGCAATTGCAATCAAAATCACAAACAGTATTTAAGTTAGATATTTTTCCTGATGATGTAATTAAAGAAATAGTAGGTTTTTTTAAAGTACGTAATAAGAAAAAAAGTTTAAATATTAATTACCAAATACCTACAAACACAAACAATATTCATTTAAATACAGATAAAGATTTATTGCATAAAATACTATATCATTTGGTTGAAAATGCAGTAAAGTTTACCCAAGAAGGAAATATAAATATTGGTTTTGAAAAGGAAGGAAACAATCTAATATTTTTTATTAATGATACCGGAATTGGCATTTCAGATGAGAATAAAAAAATAATTTTTGATGAATTTGCACAAGGCGACAGTTCAAGTAACAGAGGATATGAAGGTAGTGGACTTGGTTTGTCAGTTGCCAAAGGTTATGTAGAATTATTAGGAGGAAAAATTTGGTTGGAATCTGAATTAGGAAAAGGAAGTAGCTTTTACTTTTCACTACCCCTTCATTCAGATGGGCATGAAGTTGTAAATATTATTAGAAAAAAAGACTTAAAAATAGTTAATGGAGTAAATACTATTTTGGTTGCTGAAGATGATGCCATCAACTATTTGTTATTGGAACGAATTTTAAAAAATGATCACCTCATTTTATTGCATGCTGAAAACGGAAAAGAAGCAGTTGAAATGTGTAAAGAAAATGCTTCCATACAACTCATATTGATGGATTTGAAAATGCCCGTGATGGATGGTTTTGAAGCCACTCAAGAAATTAAAAAGTTTAGAAACGATTTGCCAATTATAGCACTCACAGCATATACCGAAAACGAAGTAAGACAACAAGCCATACAAGCAGGCTGTAATGAATTTATTACTAAACCTGTAAACAAAGAAATTCTTTTTGGTAAGTTAAAAGAGTATAGCATTTCGATGGACTAATTACGAATTATATATTACCCGCTAGTGATTGTATTGTTAAGCCTCTGGCTGATTGTATGTATTTCCAAAACTTAATTATTTTTAAAGTAGCAGCATAAATTTTTCATACAATTATGGCAAATCGCATATTAAAATACATTCTTAAGATGTGAGTCTAAAGGCTATTGAACTTGGATTGTATTTTGGTAAATTACAAAACCAATTATTTTAATCTTATCCTACGCCCCTTTTTTAATTTGGTGTTTTTGCCATACCCATTAAGTTTTACGAGCTTTTTTATACTGATTCGGTATCTGTTAGCTATTTTAGTTAAAGTGTCGCCTTTGCGAGCTTTAATGGCTCTTATTTTATTAACACCATATTTGGCTTTTAGTTTGGCAGCTTGCACTTCAAACAAATGCTTAAAGCAAGATTTGTCAATTTGTAGTGTGTCGTTCAGTAGAGAGCCACTTGGGAAATGCACTAGCAGGTTAGGGTCAATTTTTTCGCCTTTAAATCGTACTTCAAAATGCAGATGTGGACCAGTTGAACGCCCAGTACTACCTGCAAGTCCTATAATATCACCTGCTTTTACAGGCTGTCCGCTAAAAACAAGAAGTTGTGAGAAATGTGCACATAAAGTTTCAAGTCCATTGTTATGCCTTATCAAAACCATATATCCATAATCTGCACTCTTTTTTGCCACACGAATAACACCCTCAAAGGTGGCATACACAGGATCGCCCACCTCCATTCTCACATCAACACCAAAGTGGAATTTGGCCCTTCTTCCCCATCTTCTAAATCCAAAATTGGATGTTAAATCACCAATGGCTGGAGGATGAAAACCACATCCATCGCCAACTAATGAAATTAGTATAGTATCACTCATTTCCCTCATTTGTTGCTTGTAAGGATTAATGGTTACAGTATCCCAAATATTATAAAACCTTTGGGCTGGAGCATACGAAGTGTCAAAAATAAAACTATGTGGTCTTAAAAAATCCCAATAAGGTCCTGAGTTTTCTATTACTAAACTATCGTATTCTTCGGCTTCATTTTCATCTTCGTTTTCATCTATTTCGTAAACAACTGTTGTATCGGGCTCTTCTTCAACTTGCGACCATGCTTGCGAGGCAATTAAAATAAAAAATGATATGTATATAATTCGTGCGAATTTCTTCATTATGTAATCTTTTTCTCAGTAGCTTATCACTTGAAAGTATTTTTAAGAATAGCCTCTAAGGCTAGCAATTTATCTTTTTCTAACTGAGTTTTTAAAGCATCTATACCATTAAATTTTTCTTCCTCTCTTAGTTTATCAACAAAAAGTAAGGTGAGGCTTTGATTATAAATATCTTCACTAAAATTAAAAATGTTAACTTCAATGCTTCTTCCTTTGCCTTCAATGGTTGGGTTATTACCAATGTTAAGCATTCCTCCAAATAATTTATTATTAAATATTATTTTTACTGCATAAACCCCATCACGTGGTATAAGCTTATGTTTGTTGTTTATAATTAAATTAGCAGTCGGGAATCCTATCGTTTTACCAAGCTGAAGGCCTTTTAAAACGGTTCCACTTAACGAATAGTAGCGGCCTAAATATTTTGAGGCAATGTTTATGTTTCCATCATCTAAAGCCTTTCTTATTTTGGTTGAACTTACAGCAATTTCATCAACTACTTGTTCTGAAACTTCTTCCACTTCAAAACCATAATAATTACTATATTTTTTTAAGTGTTCGAAAGATCCTTCTCGGTTTTTACCAAAGCGGTGGTCGTAGCCAATCACCAACGTTTTGGTACCAATTTTATCTACAATAATTTGTTTAATAAATTCTTGAGAGTGTAGTTTTGATAACTCAATTGTAAAAGGAATAACAATTAGATTTTGAACTCCTTCATTGCTTAGTAATTCTTTTTTTTCTTCTAAAGTGGTAAGTAGTTTTAGGTTATGGTTATCTGGCATTAAAACCATTCTTGGATGAGGCTCAAATGTCATCACCACACTTTCTCCATTCTTTTCTAATGCAAGTTGTTTTACTTTATTTAATATGATTTTATGAGCCTGATGTACGCCATCAAACGTACCCTGAGTAACAACAGCGTTTTGTATTTTTTTTAGATTATCTAAGCCGTTATAAATTTTCATTTCTCAACTATGGGTAGCGAATGTACAAAATCATCTAAATTGAACGCATTGTCTAAGTTAAACTCACCTATTTTAGTTCTGCACAAACTATCAAGGTAAGATCCACTTTGCAGTGCTTTACCAAAGTCGTATGCAATGCTTCTGATATAAGTTCCCTTGCTACACAATATACGAAAATAAACCAAAGGCATATTAATTTCAGTGATTTCAAATTCTAAAATATTGATTTTTCGAGCTTCCATTTTAATTTCTACTCCATCTCTCGCGTTTTGATAAGCCCTTACACCATCTTTTTTAATGGCCGAAAAGATAGGAGGTATTTGCATCTGTTCGCCTAAAAAGTCATTGGCTGCTTGGTATATTAATTCATCAGAAATATGAGTGGTTTCAAATACTTTATCTATCTCGGTTTCTTTGTCGTATGATGGACGGGTGGCACCTAGATAAAAGGATCCAGTATATTCCTTGTCCATTCCCATATAAGCATTGATTGATTTGGTTTTTTTAGCATAGCAAATAATCAATAAACCAGTGGCTAGAGGATCTAATGTGCCTGCATGACCAATTTTAAATTTCCGTATTCGCTTTCCGTTTTCGTAAAAGTGCAGATTATATGCTTTTACAATGGCATACTTTAATTTATTTACAGCATCAAAACTAGTAAAGTGTAAGGGCTTGTTTATAAGAAGAACTTCGCCATTTTCTAAATCCATATCAAATAATTGGAACAGCGATTATAGGATACTTAAACTTTGGCCGTTTGCTAATAATATCAAAATAGCTCCTCCCAAAATGATACGATACCAACCAAACATTTTAAAACCATTTTGGGTTAAAAAACTAATGAATGCTTTGATGGCAAGCATAGCAACTATAAAAGCAACTGCATTGCCTATGAGCAAAAGTGTAATATGTTCAGAAGTGAAAATACTTTCTTTAATAGCTGGCACTTTGATAATATCGTAAACTTTTTTTGCTGTGGCACCAAACATGGTTGGCACGGCCAAAAAGAATGAAAATTCGGCTGCAGATTTTCTGCTTAGTTTTTGGGTTAATCCTCCAATAATTGTTGATGCACTTCTTGATACACCTGGAATCATAGAAATACACTGAAACAAACCAATAATGAAAGCATTCATGTAGGTAATTGGTTTTTCGTCCCTCAATGAACTACTGTTAGAATTAAACCACTTGTCAACAAAAAGCAGAATAAATCCACCCACTAACAATGCCAAAGCTACGGTAGTAGGGCTTTCAAGCAAACTATCTATGAGGTCGTTAAATAAAACACCTAAAACAGCTGCTGGTATGAAGGCCACAAATAATTTATAGTAAAAATCTAATGATTTAAAAAAACGTTGGAAATAAAGAACCACCACCGAAAGTATAGCTCCAAGTTGAATATTTACTGTGAAAAATTTAACGAAATCATCAGGCTGCATTCCTAAAATGGCAGTGGTAATGATCATGTGTCCTGTTGACGAAACTGGTAAATATTCCGTCAATCCTTCAACTATGGCAAGGATAATGGCTTGGAGTGTGTTCATTTAAATTTGGTTTGATTATAATATCGAACGTTATTGCGAGTTAAATAGCATGGCTACTTTATGTACACCTTACGACAAGCTCAGAGTGACAAACATGTTTTATCAATGACGTTTAAATTAATTAGTCTTTTGGCTTACGCATGATAGCGAAAATCTCAATCACAAAACCTGCAAGAACCACAATAGGTGCCAAGGTTAGTTTTCTGAAATCGAAAATGTCTGTAGTGCCATACATAAGCATGAAGCCAATGATAATTACCACAAAGCCCAATATCATTAACTGGTAGTTTTCTTTTCCAAATACAAATGAGTCATCTTGCTTTGCTGATGATTCTGTTTTCTTAGGTGCTTTTTTATCGTTCATTTTCTATTGATTACAAGGTTTTTAAAATTAGGTTTATAATTACAAGGTTAATTTTTTGTTTTCCATTTTCAAATTAGCTCATTCACGAATTTTTAAATTAGTATAGGTCTTCAAGTTTCATTTTTAGGTATTTGTTCACACTGTACCAACTGCTAAGCAAACTAATTACCACTCCAAATAAAACTAAAAAAACAAATAAAACGAAATGTTGGGCTGAATCGTATAAAGCATCTATTCCTACAATAACATTAGGTAGCCAAAATAATAGTAATGTTAATAGAATTGATGAGGTAATTCCTCCATATAAGCCATTTAAACAAGCTTTTATTAAATAAGGTTTGGTAATAAAACCATTTGTTGCACCTACAAGTTTCATGCTTCTAATTATAAATCTTTGAGCAAATAAATTTAATCTTATTGTAGAATTGATAAGTGTAACAGAAATAATAAAAAATAAAATC
>CAIVPY010000168.1 GCA_903907885.1 uncultured Bacteroidota bacterium | reverse complement strand
TAATCATTTACTTGTTGGTGCGCCACGCATTACCCAAATCACAACACCACCAAGGGCATTTTTTTTTCATTTATATTATAATGACCGCAAAGCTGTTTAATTATCTTTATCAGTTTCGGTAATTATTTTTACTGGACCGATATGTGTTTCTTCAATCACCACTTTTTTGCCATTTTTGTAAATGGTTTTCTTTTTTACTTTCATTTTGCTCTTTTCGTCAGAGCCAATCTTAATATCCACGCTGCCATCGCCTTCTTTTGTTTCTTCATTTATTTTGATGTGAATGTCTTTATCAGTGCTATCTGAAGAGATACTTACTCCTTCATTCTCCTCACTGTTCTCATCCCATTCTTTCTCTTCTTCGCAGTTTATGGCTTTTAGTCCTTTGGCTGTCATTTGTAACACTGCATTATCAGCTTCGCTGTTACAGAAATCATATTTGTCTTCAAGGATATCGTAAACCTTTTCATCAAGTATTAAAATGGTTCCAACGGGTATGGCAAGTTTAATAGCAATGTCTTGGAATTTGTATTTCTTGTCTTTGGCTATCCAAACACCGTAAGGCAAAGTAATTTTGTTTCCAACTACATTTGGTTTGTAATCAATCTCATCAGCATTTGTTGAAGCCTCCATTTCATTAGCTCCTTTAGCGCTGTATTTTATGGTCATACCAATGCTATCGTGTATTGATTTTTTGATTTTTAAGTCGGTGAATGACAACATCAAACCATTGTCGTTAAACAGTAATTGCTCATCATTTATGTGAATATTAGGTAATTCTTGTCCCTCAGTGTTTTCAGTAGCTTCAGCAAGGCTGATATATAAGGTGTCTGATTTTGAAATGCCTATGTATTCGTTTTTAGTATAATTGGTGCTTATTGAGTTTTTGTACCTGATACTTGAGAAAATCAACAAACCTATACCAATCATAAAGAATGCAGTTAAGGTCAAGGCAACGATTCTAGTTTTGTATTTTGGTTTAAACAAAATGCGAATGGCCAATAGAATGAATCCAACGATAGGAACAAGCAATATACAAGCAATACCAATTTTAGCAGATAACAATACAATGGCATCATCGCTAGCAAGCATGATGATTTGTTTAACAAAACCAGCATTGCCTAATCCAAATGAAATGGCTATCAGCCCAATGGTGATGGCTATGGCTACTGCAAATGCTACAAAGGCCATGAAACCCACAAATAGTTTGATACAAACATTGAATATGCTAGCCACTAAGCTAGTACCTTTACTTGCAAAATTATTGGTATTATTTGAACCAGATTGACTAAAATTTTTCACTTCACGCTCAATGTTTTTGATATCAACCCTTTCGCCACGCATTTGCAGTTTTTCAGCAGCTGTTTGCGCTTGAGGGATGATAATCCAAAGAATAATGTATAATATAAAACCAGAGCCAAATACGAATAATGAAACCACTAAGGCCAAACGAATCCAGATGGTATCAAGGCCAAAGTAAGCGCCAATACCCGAGCACACTCCACCAATGGTTTTATTATCCATATCGCGGAATAGTTTTCTTGTTCTCACTTGTTTTTGTTGACGCATAATTTCAGCATCTTCACCTTTGGCTTTTGGTATTACTAACCATAAAATGAAATAAAACAAAAGGCCTGAACCATATATCACAATGGAAACAACAAATAAGATTCTTATTAAAGTTGGGTCAATATCGAAATATGAACCAATACCCGAACAAACACCCCCTAAAGACTCGTCAAATGGGTTACGTCTAAGTCTTTCTGTACGTAAATTATGATGAACGAATTGACTTTCTTCAGCTCTTGTTTCGCTAGCGTTTTCTGCCCCATCCATTTGGTTCACATCACCCATGATGCCTAATACTTCAGTTATATCATCAATGAAAAGGGTGCTGCGACCATCCTTCAGTTTTTGACTAAATAATTCAGCCATGCGGTATTCAATATCTGAAACGATATCGGCAGTATCTGTATTGTTTCCAAAGTGTTTGTGCAACTTATCAAGGTAAGCTTTTAAAGTTTCGTAAGCCTTTTCTTCGATGGTAAATACAATGCCACCTAGGTTTATTTGAAATACTTTATCCATTTTATTTTGTGTTTAATGAGTTTTTGATTAAATGATTAATTATTTTGTGTTTACAACACGCTCTACTGCATCTACCAATTGTGTCCATGTTGTTTTCAGTTCTTGTAAGAAGTTTTCACCTTCTTTGGTTAGTTGGTAGTATTTACGTGGAGGGCCGCTCTTCGATTCTACCCAGTTGTAACTTAACAAACCATCGTTCTTTAGTCTTGTAAGCAAGGGATATAAGGTACCTTCAACTACAATCAACTCAGATTTTTTCATTTCTTCCAAGATGTCACTGGCATAGGCTTCCCCTTTTGAAATCACTGCCAATATGCAGTATTCCAAAATTCCCTTTTTCATTTGTGCTTTGCTATTTTCTATATCCATATCGGTTCTTTTAACTATTTAGTACAAATCATGGCACAAAACTATATATAGTTTAGTATTATGCAATACAAAGTACTGAAATTATTGTTAATTGTCTGAAATGTAGCAATTTATATTTAATGTTATTTTTAATTTATTATAAACCAAAGAATTGAATTAATGAGAACAACACATACATAGAAATATGAAATAGATTTCAATATTTGTGGGTAAATAGACGAACATGATATTAATAGCAGATAGTGGGTCGACCAAGACCGATTGGTGTTTGACCAAAGATGGAATTGAAACAAATATTTTTCATACCATTGGATACAATCCATATTTTATAGATACCGAAGCCATTTTTTATTCACTATCCGAAAACCTCTTGAAAGATTTGGATAGTAAGAAAGTTTCTAAAATATTTTTTTATGGAGCAGGTTGTTCTACAACAGAGAAAAAAGAGATTGTAAGAAAAGCCTTGGTGCGCTCATTTCCTGATGCTGCCAGTATTTTTGTTGCTCATGATTTATTGGCATCAGCACGTGCTTTATTAGGCGATGAAAAAGGCTTTGCAGCTATATTAGGAACTGGAACTAATTCTTGTTTATATGATGGTAATGATGTGAGCATGAATATAGATTCGTTAGGCTATTTATTGGGTGATGAAGGAAGTGGAAGTTATATTGGAAAGAAAATAGTGCGTGATTTTATGCGTGGTAGGTTAGAGCCTGAGTTGCATGCTAGATTTAAAGAACGCTTTCAAATTGAGAATAATGAACAAATTTTCAATACACTTTATACCACACAGTTTCCGAATAGGTATTTAGCCAGTTTCTGCAAATTTGCTGATGAGTATGTTCATCATCCCTATATCAAAAATAAAGTGCGTGATGGGTTTAGGGATTTCTTTAAAAACCTTGTAAGTAAATATCCTAACTATAAAGAATATACTTTCAATTGCGTGGGTTCAGTAGCTTATGTTTTTATTGAAATACTAGAAGAAGTAGCACAAAGTTACGACATGAAAATTGGTCGAGTTATCAAATCACCATTGGATGATTTGGTTAAATACCACGTGGATAGAAATAGCTTATAATTTCTAATTATTCAATTAGATCTATGTTAGTACAATGAGATTTTAGTGCCAGGATAAGGCATAATAAACATATCTGAATCCGACTTGTAATTCCAATCTTTGTTTTTTGTTTTTGCTGCTTTTTCAAAGAATAAATCGTGATTGGTATTCGTTCCTAATTCAGGTTCTTTAGTGTAATTTCTAAAGAAATTTTCCCAATGTGTAAGAATTACTTTTTTAGGTTTTAGCCTTGATAATTGATGGCTTGGATAATCTTTTATAAATTGATTTGAAGCTATTACCATTATGGCAATATCTACATCTTTTTCTTTTAGTATTATATCTGGGAAAATGTCAGCACAAGGCTTTATGGATGGACCTTGCATGAGTATTCTGAAAACAGGTTTGTCATTTTCTGTAAAGTCGATTAAGAATGAAAAATCCTCTCCACATTTCCATTGAGTGGCATTACTCTTGAAAGTTGTTGTATCATATTTGGTAAATTTCTTCGAATTGGATTCCCCTTTCATAAATTGAACCCCCAGCACGTGAGGAGCATGAGAACTTTTTAGCGGCAAAACCCTTATGTGCTCTGATATTTGCTGCCAATTATGAATATCATAAGCATTGCTATCGCAGGTTGGTGATTGGTTTGTGATGAAGTTAATTCTATCTTTAAATTTAAATAATTCGTTTTGTACACTCGTATTGCAATGCAGGTTTATCGAGTTGTTAAATGCATTATGATTGACCAAATAGGGTAAGTCGAAAACATGATCATAATGACCATGACTGATAAAAACATCGTGAATGTTTTTTAAATTGAAACCCGCTTGTTTAATTCTGTCAAGTCCTAAAGAAATGGCAATCTCGTCAAATTTTATTTTTCCTAAACTTACCTTTTCAATGGCCTGATAAGAGAAAAATGGGTCGAACATAATTTCCTCATTCTTGTATTTCATCATCACATTGTTGCAACCTAGGTACAAGATATGAAGTGAGTCAAGAAGATTTGATGGGATATGATAAGTTACATTACTTTTATTGATAGCCACCCCATTTTTTAAATATTTAATGGGCGGTTTGGCAAGGCATTGTAATGCAATAAGTAAAAATAAAAAAGCGATTTTTTTCATAATGATATTCTACCCATTTAGCGTTGCTTTTTATTCAACACCTTTAATGGTTTCATCAATCATTTGTTGCACAGCTTCTTTGTCTTTTTGACTAAGACTTGTGCGTGCACTTGCAATCTCTTTAAGTTTTAAGTAGACTGCTTTTTTCTTTGCCTCTAAAGCTACATATGAAACATAATTTCCATTTCCATCTCGTTTAAAGGTTTTCTGGTCGATTACATTTATTTCAACAATAATTTGATTGAGTACTTCACGGGTCAATTGTTGGAAACGTTGTTTAAAGTCAACAATGTTTGAGGCATTTTGCACATCGCCTTTGTAGTTTTCTGCCACTTGTTTTATTTGTGTTTGAACAGAAGATGCAAGCCTTTGTTTGGCAAGCAACATGGCCTTGTCTTTGGCTGTTTCTACATCACTGCTTTCACCACTACCAGTAGCTCTAAAAAATCTGTTATTGCCTTCATATTTGTTACCACTAAAAACCTCATTCACCTCAGTCATTCCTTTTTGTTTGGTTTTGCAACTTCCCATGATCAGTGCAAATACACTCAATGCTATGATTAACTTTTTCATGATTTTAAATTTTGTTCATTATCGAAAATTTTGTGCCAAGATTGAATTTACTCTTTAATAAATTTCTTGCTGATTAATTTTCCGTCAATATTTAGTTTTAAGATATAAGCACCATCTATTAATTCTTCAATTCGAATTTGCTTGTTCAGCAAACCTGCTTTTATCAATTTCCCACTCATGTTATAAATACTATAACTCGCTTGTCGAGGAATGGCATCCAATTTAATATTTAGCAAATCCTTTGATGGATTTGGATAGATATTGATATCGTTTGCTGTCATTTGTTGGATACCCGTTTGATCGTTTTCAGAAGTAAGGAAAGCCGAGAAAACGCCCGCACCAAAAGTTGAGACAGCCATTAACCCATCGGTGGTTCTATGTTCCATCATGGTTACTATGTTATAGCCAATTTTATCAGGAGCTTGTTTTACCCAAACCGTATTGTCGCCATTCAATAAATCTGTTGCAAATAACCCTGTGCTTGTTCCTACATAATAGTAAATGGTATTGCCAATTGGCACTACTTTAAACCACCTGCATGATGGTCCATTACCAGAGCCACTTGCATTTTCTTCAAGGTTACCAGCAATGGCTTGCCAAGTTAATCCAGCATTGTCTGAATAAAATAAACTAATAATGCCATAGTTTGTAAATACTGCATAGAGTTTAGCTGTGTCGATAGGGTGTGTGGCAATACAATTGATATAGCCAGTTGGGAAGTTAGAACCTCTAATATTTTCGGGTATTGGGTTGCCAGTTGATGCATTTCTAATTCTCCATAACTTTCCTTTTTGTGTGCCATAAAACAATATATCATTGCTTG
>CAIVPY010000167.1 GCA_903907885.1 uncultured Bacteroidota bacterium | reverse complement strand
GAAGGAGAAATTTGTGTTACCATTCAAGAAGATGGCAAAGCAGTGAAAGTGCCTTTGAAAGCAGGGGATATGTTTTTACTTCCACCCAAAACACCTCATTCTCCTGGACGTAGTGCAGGTTCATTGGGTCTAGTAATTGAAAGAGTGAGAGCAGGTAAAGGTTTTACGGATGGATTGATGTGGTTCTGCGAAAAATGTAACCACAAATTGCATGAAGCTTTTTTTGAATTGCACGATATTGAAAATGATTTTAAATCTCATTTCAATGCCTACTATGCTTCAGAAGATTTGCGTACTTGCAAGAGCTGTGGACATGTGATGGAAAAAGTGTAGCATAGATATTTGTGCGATGTGCTTGGTGCTTTGTTATAAGGTGTAAGCAGAAAGCATAAACATTTGTATTTTATTTAAAATTAATATTTTCGATTTGTCAAATCGTTTGAAATGTCAGTTCGAGTCGAGTGTCAATTCGAGTTGAGTGTCAGTTCGAGCGGAGTCGAGAATTGGCTTTGTAGGAGGGAGCCTGTCTATTTTTCGACTTCGCTCAAAATGACAAACTCCAAAGATCACAACTCCAATAAAATGGCAGATGAATTACCTTGTGATAAAACCATTTTTTAAAATAATAATATTACTAATAACCTATAAATCAATTATAGTTTTAAATAATTTTTACCCATGAACAAAATAGACGTTCACGCTCATATACTTCCAGAATTTATGCCTAACTTAAAAGACAAGTATGGGTATGGAAATGACTTTATATATTTAAATCATACAGAAAAAGGCAAAGCCGATATGATGAAAGCCGATGGCACTTTTTTTAGAGCCATTGATGAATTGTGTTGGAATCCTGAAAGCATTATTGAACACATGAATAAACATGGAGTTCAACTTATGGCATTATCTACTGTTCCTGTCTTGTTTTATTATTGGGCAGAGGCCCAACATACCTATGAATGGAGTCAGTTTATTAATAACCACTTAGCTAAAATTCAACACACCTATCCTGATAGGTTTGTAGGATTGGGCACACTACCTATGCAAAACGTAGATTTGGCTATTCAAGAGCTGAGAAGATGTAAGCATGAATTGAATTTACCGGGTGTTGAAATTGCAACCCATATTTTGGATGTAAATTTAGATGACGAACGATTTTATCCTTTTTATGCTGAGGCAGAGAAATTAGGTATGTGCATATTTGTGCATCCTTGGGACATGATGGGGCAGGATAAAATGAAAAAATATTGGCTTCCATGGTTAGTGGGTATGCCTGCCGAAACCTCTCGTGCCATTTGTAGTATGTTGTTCGGAGGTATCTTTGATAAATTTCCTAAGCTCAGAGTCATGTTTGCACATGGTGGTGGATGCTTCCCTCATTCCATTGGTAGGGTTAGTCATGGCTATCACGTACGCCCCGATTTGTGTAATGTGAATGATGTTGCCGACCCTTATGAATATGTAAAAAAATTTTATATAGATAGTTTAGTTCACGACAAAGATGCCTTGCTCTATAACCTAAAATTATTTGGGGCTGAACGCATAGCTTTAGGCAGCGATTTCCCTTTTCCGCTTGGCGATTTAGAGCACGGTAAATTTATAGAAGACATGGAAGAATTATCTCCCGCGCAAAAGGTACAAATGCTTTGCAAAACAGCCAAAGAGTGGTTGGGGATTTGATGATTGGAAATTATAAT
>CAIVPY010000166.1 GCA_903907885.1 uncultured Bacteroidota bacterium | reverse complement strand
CTATGGCAGGTATTCTAAAATTATTGTTTTGAAAAAAATCAAAAACATATTTTTTGATAAAATTTTGCTGCTGCATATCGGTGGCATAATTTCCACCCCCATCAAAGGCTTCATCTAAAATCTGCATACATGGGTAATTGTCGTGAAATATTTCCTCAGCTCCAGCTGTTTTAATGCTAAAATCAATGGAGGCATTGTAATAATGTTCGCCATTTATAACTATCTTAAAAATATCTTTAGTTGATAAACTTGAAAAAAAATGCTTAGTTGATTTTTCAAATAGTATGTGTTTGGCATTGGTAGAAGTATCTACATCAGCATGATAAGACATCTCTTTGAGGCTCATGCCTTCGTATACCTTCAACGTATCAGACATTTTATAATCAATAACTTTTTTACCTTTTTCGGGCAAATCGTAATTGTAATAGGAGTCTTGACTGCCACAGGCAGCTAAAATTACAACACACATTAAAGAGGAAACACCTTTATTCATTTGCTTAGCTTGGGCAATATTATTCGATTTTGCACCAATTACAAAGATAACTCATCAATGGCCGACTGAAACTCTCTAATTGAACGGGTATCTTTTTTTAGTTTTGCTTCTATCAAACCATTTTCAAAAGCAACTAGAGCCTCCTTCTCATTAGTTTCATTCATCAAAATCATACCCAATTGATAGTAGGCAGGAACATAATTTTTATCATTTTTTATTACTTCTTCAAAAATTTCTTTGGCTTGTGTGGTATTGCCCATGCCCAAATATTCTATTGCCACCGCATAACTGTTGAATAAATCATCTGGATAAAGCGTTTGTAATTCAAGTAATTTTCTCAACCGATTGCTTTCCATTTCCTATTGAACTTTTTTTAAATACTTTTGCCACAAATATAAAAGCATAATAAATGAAGATTTTAGTTTGTTTGAGCAATGTTCCTGACACAACCTCAAAAATTACTTTTACTGATAATAATACAAAATTTAACACGGCAGGTGTTCAGTTCATTATTAATCCTTATGACGAATTAGCTTTAACAAAAGCATTAGAAATTACCGAAAAGCAAGGTGGATCTGTTACTACCATTACTGTGGGTTTGGCTGAAACAGAACCAAGTATACGTAAGGGTTTAGCCATTGGTGCTACTGATGCAGTTAGAGTAAATGCAGAAGCAACAGATGCATATTTTGTTGCAGAACAAATTGCAGCATATGCTAAAGGCGAAGGATTTGATTTGATTTTGACAGGTAGAGAAGGTATTGATTATAACAGCGGGCAAGTGGCTGGCATACTTGGCGAAATGTTGGGTTTGCCTTCGGTGAATGTAATTACAAGCATCGAAATAGAAAACGATGTAGCTACTATGGAGCGTGATATTGATGGAGGCAGGGAAAAGGTAAGTTGCAAACTACCATTGGTGGCAAGTGCTCAAAAAGAGCTTACAGAACCTCGTATTCCAAACATGCGTGGTATCATGGCTGCTAGGTCAAAACCTTTGAAAGTGGTTGAAGCGACAGGTTCAGAAAAAAATTCAGCAACAGTAGCTTTTGATTTGCCGCCTGCCAAAAGCGGTGTTAAATTAATTGCACCTGAGGATGCTGCTTCATTAATTGGTATTTTACATAACGATATCAAAATAATATGAGAATTTGAAAATGTGTGAATTAAAAAATGTACTAATAATAATTCAGTCATTAACAATTTAACAAATCAACCATTTAACATTTTAACAAAAACAATCATGAACGTATTAATATTCGCAGAACAAATAGATGGTCATTTTAAGAAATCAACTTTCGAAGCCATCACTTATGGAAACGATATAGCTAAAACTACCGCTGGGCAAACCATTGCGGCTGTCTTAGGCAAAGTAGATAATGCACATTTATCAGAATTGGCAAACTATGGAGCAGATAAAATTATCCATGTAAATAATGATAAACTAAACGCATTTGTTCCTGAGGCTTATGCCAAAGTAGTTGCCGAAATAGCCAGCAAAGAAAATGCAAGCGTAATGGTAATTTCAAATACTTATACTGGTAAATCAATTGCTGGAAGAGTAGCTGCTAAACTAAAAGCAGGTATAGCTAGTGGTGTTATTTCTGCACCTGATACTGCTTTGGGATTCAAAGTTCGTAGGGGTGTATTTTCAGGTAAAGCTTTTGCAGATGTAAACATCACAAGTAGTATAAAAGTTTTAGCCATTACCCCCAACACTTTTGATATAAAACAAGATGCTAAAGCGGCTAACATTACTGAAATGACTGCTGATGTGAGTGACTCTGATTTTGTTACCAATATTATTGAACTAAACAGAGTAACAGGTAAAATTCCTTTAACTGAAGCCGAAGTAGTGGTGAGCGGTGGACGTGGTTTGAAAGGACCAGAAAATTGGCATTTGATTGAAGACCTAGCAACTGCATTGGGTGCTGCTACTGCATGTAGCAAACCTGTGAGTGATATGCACTGGAGACCACATAGCGAACATGTGGGACAAACTGGTATTACCATTAAACCAAATTTATACATAGCTGTGGGCATTTCGGGTGCTATTCAACACTTGGCTGGTGTTAGTAGTAGCAAGGTGATAGTGGCAATTAATAAAGATCCTGAAGCACCATTCTTTAAAGCCGCTGATTACGGTATTGTAGGTGATGCATTTGAAGTGATGCCTAAAATTATTGAAGCTGCAAAAGCTTTGCATCATTAGTTGATTGTGCTAGTAATTATTTAGTAAAAAACAGTTAACATATACTCCTTACAAAAAAATCCCGAGCCTGCGGCTCGGGATTTTTTTTACTTCTTTTTTATACATAGAAGGGGTTTAGTGAAAACCTATTTAAGGACATGTCAATGCTATCATTTACTAAAGAATTAAACAGTTTTTTACAATCGGACAAAGGAGTGTGAACCTTACTACTTTTAGTACTAATTGTGTAAAGATTATGATGGTAGTTGATTTTAACTTTGTGCCGTATTTAATCTTAAGCAATTAATAACGAAAACTATCTCACTGAATATTATGTTTTCTTAGCTATTATATTCAATTTGTATTAGTCGTTAAAAAAATATTATATTTAAATGGCTTAACTTTTTGGATTAAATAAAGTCATTTATATCATATTCTAGTTTGATAATCATCACACTAAAATTGAAATATATTGTTAAACTTTGAAAAAGAAAATAATATGAACCAAACACATTTACACTTGCTAATAACCCATCTTCCAATTTTTGGTTCAATTTTAGGAGGACTTGTGCTTTCACGCGGGCTTTGGACAAAAAGTAATCAAACAATAATGGCTGCCTATAATCTTCTTATAATTTCCACTATTGGTTCAGGCATAGCCTATCTAACAGGAGAAGGCGCAGAAAAAACTGTTGAAGATTTGTTAGGAGTTGTTGAAGCAACTATTAAACAACACGAAGAATTTGCAATGATTTCATTCATTTCTTTAATCATTCTTGGACTAGCTTCAGTTTTAGGTTTGTTTCTTACTTTAAGAAATTCATTATTTATCAGAACAACAGCTTTTGTCATATTGTTTGTTTCATTAATAAGTTTTGGATTAGTTGCTAGGACAGGTTATTTGGGAGGTCAAATTAGACACACCGAAACGAATTCTGCAAACTACCCGATTCCGGCTCAGCATGAAAAAGAAAGTGATAACGACTAATTTAATAACATGAAAATTACCATTTTTATAAGGCAGGTATTGCCTTTTCTATTTTTGTATTCAGTCATGATTTTTGTAACTATTATACTTGATTACATTCTTCACTACTTTAACTTAGTTTTTATTGGTCGCTATTTGGGGCCCATTGGCACTATTACTATCGTTATTTCTTTTGTTTATTCACTAAGAAAACGAAAATTCATTCAATCTGGTTCTCCTAAAATACTTCTTAAGATGCATGAATATTTAGCTTGGATAGGTTCTGTTTTAATTTTGGTTCATGCGGGTGTGCATTTAAACGCCATTTTACCATGGCTTGCTATCATATTGCTATTAATTAATGTAGCAAGTGGATTAGTTGGTAAATATCTACTTAAAAATGCAAGTATTGCATTGAGTTCAAATCGTCAAGAATTAATAAAATCAGGTATAAGTAT
>CAIVPY010000165.1 GCA_903907885.1 uncultured Bacteroidota bacterium | reverse complement strand
TATTTTCAAATATTTTCTCTTCGCTCATTTTTTTAATTTATTTTTTAGTTTGTAATATCAAAGGTATTGCCAATGAGGGAAATAGTGACATGTAGGCAGATTTATTGTAAAGCCTTTAATTGTTTTTCGAGTTCTTCGTACCACAAACTGTGGGATATTACTTTTCCTTTTCCATCAAATAGGAAATTCTGAGGCAGTATTTTTATTTTAAAAATATCAACCAATGGAGAATCCCAACCTTTGTAATCACACACCATATTTTTCCATGTTATACCATCTTTGGTTATTGCTAGTTTGTGGTGCTTTGGGTTCACATCTAACGAAATACTAAGGATGTTAAATTTCTTAGCTAATTTAAATTTTTTGTCCTGATAATTTTCGTAAATTTTTAAAAGCTCCACATGATTTTTGCGAGATGGGATATCCCAACTGGCCCAAAACTCAACCAATAAAAGGCTCCCTTTAAAACTGGCTAAACTAATATTTTTATCCTGAACTGTTTTAAAAGTATAGTTCAATAAAGAATCACTAAGCCTAAGCTCTTGCGATTTGCTTACTAAATGGACCATGGCAAATATTGTAAATACAATTGATTTTATCATCCTAAATTTACATTCAAATCCTCAGGCTTCATTTACGCAGCCTTCATTCCTTTAAATTTTATATGTTCAAGTTTTCCTTTAGCCTCTTCATACGAAATGGTAAGCTCTTTTAAATTATTAACTGATGGTAGGTCAAACATATAATCGAGCATTATTGATTCACAAATGCTACGCAGCCCTCGAGCACCTAGTTTGTATTCAAATGCTTTATCAACTATCAAATCAATAATTTCATTGGAGATATTCAACTTTATTCCTTCTAGCTCAAACAAGTGGTGATATTGTTTAATAAGTGCATTTTTAGGCTCGGTTAATATCTGGTAAAGCGTTTCTTTATCAAGTGGATTTAAATGACAAACCACAGGCAATCTACCAATAATTTCAGGTATCATGCCAAAATGCCTTAAATCGGCAGGCGACACAAATTGCAACATATTTTCTTCATCGCTACTAATAGTAGCATCGTTTTTAAATCCAATGGCCTGTGTTTGCATCCTGCGCGAAATTATTTTGTCGATTCCTTCAAACGCACCACCACATATAAAAAGAATATTTTCAGTATTTATTTGAATCAATTTCTGTTCAGGATGTTTTCGCCCTCCTTGTGGTGGCACATTGGCTGTTGTACCTTCTAATATTTTTAGCAAAGCTTGTTGAACCCCTTCTCCACTTACATCGCGCGTGATGCTTGGGTTATCGCTTTTGCGGCTAATTTTGTCTATCTCATCAATATAAACAATGCCTCTTTCAGCCAATTCTACATTGTAATCAGACGCTTGCAACAAGCGACTTAGAATACTCTCCACATCTTCACCCACATAACCCGCTTCAGTTAATACAGTGGCATCGGCTATGCAAAAAGGAACTTTTAATATTCGGGCTAAAGTTTTTGCCAGCAAAGTTTTTCCAGTTCCTGTCTCACCCACCAAAAGGATGTTTGATTTTTCGAGTTCTACATCTGCATTTTTATTTTTGGCATTGATGCGTTTGAAATGGTTGTAAACCGCTACCGAAAGCACACGTTTTGCTTCAGTTTGCCCTATCACATATTCGTCTAAATGGGCTTTAATTTCGGCAGGTTTAAGCAATTTAATGGCTTCCACCTTGCTGTTTTTTGATGATTTTTCATCCTCATTAATTATCTTGAAAGCTTGATCAACACATGATTCGCAAATCATCGAATCAATACCTGACAATAAATATTTCACTTCTACCCTGTTGCGTCCACAAAACGAGCAACGATCATCTTCTTTCTTTTTAGCCATTTTTCTTTTATCTAAATTAATCAATACTGTTAAAAACGTATGTTAACAGCCTTCAAATATAATAATATAATTTTTCTGTTTTGCGTTAACCTGATTTTTAGAGTAATAATTGGGATAAAAACGAATCGAAATTGTTCTAATAAATTAGATTTTTTTATTTTCCAAAAAAAATAATATTTGTTAAAAATATAGAATTAACATGAATTCATTTTATTACTATAATCCAGAATGCAATAATATTTTAAGTGTTTCACAAACCGACTTAACTATTCAAATGCGTTCTCCTTTCAATGCAGGTATAGCTCAACGTATTTATTTTGAGACAGCTGAAGATCCTACTAAGGGGGTTTATCTTTATGTTATTATTAATGGCAACCGTAAATATTTTACCATCCACGAACTCCCAAACATAACTTTACCTGACAGCCAAAGGTGTACTTTAATTTTGGAGGATAAAAAGACGACTGATCAAGAAAGAAAGCTACAATATTGGATAATTGAACCTTTTAAATTTACAGGCGGCTTTTCAATGTGGTATCCTGTAAGAACAATTCGTTCATATAAGGGTGTGTTTACCGATTCAAATGGTACGAATGGTTCAAATGTGTTTTTGTATTATGATAATTCAGGATTATTAACTTTTAAAAGAATATCAACAATAAGCGAAGTTGAAAAAAAATCTGGATGTATGTTTTTAATGGACAATAGACAGTTTCAATTGCAATCAAATTATAAAATTGACAGAGATATTTTTGTAGGCGTTTCCGATAACAATAATCTTCAAACAACCAACTTAAACAATGTGTATTGGAGGATTGAGCCTGTTGATTATAATTATCATTTTTGGGGTGGAAAATATTATCTTATTTTCCCTGATAGAGCAATACCAAGCACATCTAATTCCGACAATAAACTATATTATGATGGTTCAAATGTAACACTCAATACAAGCAATGATGCAGAAATTTTGAGAAAATCTCAGTGGGAGTTTGTTTATATTTTTGATGCCAATTGTTGCTTGATAAAAAATGTAGCATCAGGTAAAATTATGATAGTAGATACGAGTAATAATCTTTCTATGGCGGAATTGTATGATGCTTCAGACGCAAACCTTAATAGTGATGAGAACAAAAGAAAAAGGTGGAATATTACTAATGCAAATAGTGTAAATGATATTACTTATAAATAATTATGCAAAACAATAAAGTTACTATTTTTTGTCACATACAAAATGGAGTAAATACCATTGTATGTGAACCACAATTTTTACTAC
>CAIVPY010000164.1 GCA_903907885.1 uncultured Bacteroidota bacterium | reverse complement strand
CACTAATATGGGATGGATTGGGGTTGATTTGTTTTTTGTTATTAGCGGATTTCTTGTGTCAGGTTTGCTGTTCAAAGAGTATTTAAAATTTGGCAATATAAAGCCAATATTGTTTTTAATTCGAAGGGGCTTTAAAATATATCCAATTTACTACCTATTTTATTTGTTATATCTAATCCCCCTAATATATAAGCATAGGTTTAATTTATTTTATTTTTTGTCCGACATGACCTTTACTCAAAATTATATCTTAGGGTGGGGTTACGCTTATCCTGCTAGTTGATCTTTGGCAGTTGAAGAACATTTTTACTTTGGTTTCGCAATTTTAGCATGGTATATTTTAAAAAAATACAAAAATAAATTTGATTTGGTGAAAGAAAAGAAATATCAATTCGGAGGATTTGAGATTACAATTCTAATTTTATTTATTGTATGTATTTTATTACGATTTACAAGTAACTTTTATTTTCCGTTAGAATATGTGAGAAATTCAACGATGACACATTTAAGAATTGATTCTCTTTTATGTGGTGTATTGATTTCTTACCTATACCACTTTAAATTTGATTTGCTTAAAATATACTCGATTAAATACAGGTACATACTGGCTATAATGGCTTTTGGCGGATTAATTTGGACTCCATTTATTGATCCCGTAATGTCTTTTTTTGTAAAGACGATTGGTTTTACATTGCTATACCTTTCGTTTGGGATTATCTTAGTGGTTTTTCTTTTGAAAAATAATATTAACTACCTCTTGGACAAAATGTTTTCCAGTTTTATTGTTGATTGGATTAGTAAAATAGGATTTTGCTCCTATTCAATTTATATCATCCATACGTTTGTAAATACATTAATTGCGCGAGGGAATATTAGATTTCAAATATTTCATAGTATATATTTGCAATTTTTAATAACAACTATACTTAGTATATTAATTGGCATGTTTATGACATTTAAAATAGAAAAATATTTTTTACAATTACGCAATAAATATTATCCAAGTAGAATTTAAGATGTATTTCTACATTTTTGTTTCCAAAAATTTATGAATGAACATTTAAATTTTTCTATGAGCGATAATTGTTAATTACATTCGATTTTCACTAAAATTTGCTTACATGAATAAAACAAACATATTTGTTATTTCATTGCTTCATTCGCAGGACCGACGAGTGCATATTAGAAAGCAAATGAAATCTAACGGAATTCAATTTGAATTTGTTGATGCTGTATATGGTAAGGATATTGATATGCAGAACGAGCCCAGAATTAATTATGAGAAGGTTAAAAAGTATCCCAATTGGCTAACACCCAATATGATAGGCTGTGGTTTATCACATATAAAGGTATATGAGAAAATCGTTGAACAAAATCTCGATTTTGCAATAATATTTGAAGATGATGTAGTGTTAGGGAATGATTTTAGAGAAATTCTGGAAAATATTCCTAAAGTAATTGATAATAATTGTGCTATGTTGCTTTATTATCAAAGTTGGGATATAATTAAATTGCAAGTGAAATCGGGAAAAGCATTGTGGGGTGATTATAATGTTTATGAAGTGGATGGAAAATATCGTCTTATTAGTACAGGAGCCTATGTAATTACCAAAGCTGCATGCAAAACTATGTTAGAAAAGACAATGCCACTATATAATGCACCAGACAGTTGGCAGTTTTTTTTCGATTCGAAGGCAATTGAAAATATTAAAATTGTATATCCATTGCCCGTATCCACTTACGAATTTCAAAGTACAATATCAAGCTTAAAGGAAATTGGAACTAGTGGGTGGAAATATAAAATATTAAATCTGACTGAAAAATATAAAATTCCTATTTTGTACCAATGGCTAAAGAAACGTAGAAAAGCCAATAAAAAAAGTGTGCAAAAAATATTTTTGGAAAGTGATTTATAAAAGAAACTATTGACTACAAATAGTTTAATGATACAATATTTGGCTATTTACCTTAGAAAAAATAGCAAACCAGAAATATTTTGTTTTACAATAACGAACTCATTTAGCTAGAAGGTATGGTCAATTGTATTATTTTCACTTTTTATTTAAAACTTCATTAAAAATACCATGTAGAAAATATATTGTACTAAATATTAAGGAGATTGAAAAAATGAAAAATATACTTGTTGTTGTAAAATATGCATTATTTAATCCAAGAAATTTTATAAGATTATTATCTAGGATTCCATATATCATTCGTGGTTTAAAGTATGCACAAAATTGGAATGTCAATTTAAACGAACTTGAGGGTTTAAAAGAGAATCATAAGTCAGATGCCGAAAATCAAATACAACAAATATACAATAAGAATATAGTTGGGCCCGGAGTTTGGAAGTGGGCGCATTATTTAGATATTTATGATAGGTATTTAAAAAAATTTGTAGGAAAAAAAATGAGCTTGGTAGAAATAGGAGTATTTAGTGGAGGCAGTCTTGGTATGTGGCAAAATTATTTTGGCGAAAATTCTTTTATTCATGGAGTAGATATTGAGGAAGCCTGTAAGGTATATGAAAGTGAAAAGATAGCTATTCATATTGGTGACCAAGGGGATAGGAATTTCTGGAAAAAATTTAAGCAAGAAAATAAAAGAGCCGATATAATAATTGATGATGGAGGTCACCATTGGGAACAACAAATTATTACCTTAGAGGAACTTTTGCCATGGCTAAATGATGGTGGGGTTTATATTTGCGAGGATATTCATGGAGATATTCATCGCTTCAGGGCATATTGTGAGGGGTTGGCTTTTTATATCGATGCATGTGATATTAGTGTTATGCCTGCAGACAGTGGTTTAATATCCCAAAAAATGGACTTTCAAAGAGATATTTATTCAATACATAGCTATGGCTTTTTGCTAGTAATTGAGAAAAGTGAAAATAAAGATCATCAATTCATGGCTAAGAAGAACGGTACGGAATGGCAGCCTTTTTTAAAATAAAATCTTGTTAGTAATATTTAATAAAAATAGAAGATAAATAAGATTATACTAACACTAAATATTGCATGTTATTTCTATCTGAGAGTTTATGAATCCTTATAGATAATGGACTAGGGTATTAAAATGAAACTTTTAAATTACTGAATTAAAGTCGCTTTTTGAGAGTGGGTTTAAAAATGCTAGCTTACTGAAACGAATTATTATTTTATATTATTCAAATAATTGAATGTCCGCAACGAAAAAAATTTTAGTACTCTGTCCTTTCCCTCAAGGTGTCGCTGCCGGCCAAAGGCTTAAGTACGAACAATATTTTCCCCTATTAGAAAAAGAAGGCTATAAATTCACCATTTCTAATTTTCAGTCTCGTCGCATGTGGAATATCGCATTTCAACCAGGACGCGTATTTGAAAAAATTGGGTGGACTATTTTTGGATATATTAAGCGTATTATCGACTTGTTTCGAATTCCTTTTTATGATGGAGTGTATGTTTTTTTATGGGTTACCCCCATTGGAATGCCAATATTTGAAAAAATCGTTCTAAGACTGAATAAAAATATAGTTTATGATATTGACGATATGATTTTCATGAACGATGTTGATCATGTTAAAGAAAATATATTCCAAAAGATGAAGGGCCGGAAAAAGCCTATTGTGATGATGAAAAGTGCGGCATATGTTGTTGTATGTACACCCAAGCTGGAGGAAATTGCCTTAGGGTTGAATAAAAACAAACAGGTCATTGACATTTCTTCTACGCTGAATACTGATTGGTTTCAGCCTATAAAAAAATATGAAAAGAATGAGGTGACTACACTTGGGTGGACAGGCACTTACAGTACTTTTCCTTTTTTAGATTCTTTGCGCCCCGTATTACTGAAAGTAAATCAACAGCGGAGGATTAAGTTATTGGTTATCGCCAATAGGCCATATTCAATGGATGGTATTGAAACAGAAACGATTTATTGGAAAAAAGAAACCGAAGTAATAGATTTGCATCAAATTGAAATAGGACTATATCCAATACCTGCCAATGAATGGTCGCTTGGAAAAAGTAGTTTGAAGGCTTTGACGTATATGGCAAATTCAATTCCTGTAGTAACCCCTGCATTTGGCACTAATTTCAGGGTTATTGAAGATGGAGTAGATGGGCTTTTGGTAAGAAATGAAGATGAATGGGTTGCTAGCATTATTAGATTGATAGATGATATAGATTTAAGGCGTGAAATTGGAGAAAATGGCAGAAGAAAAGTGGAAGAAAAATTTTCTGTTAAAGCGAATGTTGGCAATTATTTAAAAGTATTAAATGCAATAACAAGTAAATAAAATGATAAAAGAAAGAGTTTTGTTGTTAGGTTGTGGGGGGATGTTGGGAAAAGCAGTATATGATTTATTTGTAAGTAAATATGAAAATGTACTTGCTACAGATATAGATCTAAATGAAAGTTGGATTTCTTATTTAGATTTTAGAGACTATAAGCAAGTGGAAAAAGCCTTTGTGGATTTTCAGCCAAATCTTGTACTTCATCTTGGTGCACTAACAGATTTGGAATACTGTGAACAAAACCCAGAAAACACTTGGCTTACCAATGCACTCGGGCCCGAAAATACCGCCATTCTTTGTAAGCAATACAATGTTAGAATGGTCTATATATCTACTGCGGGAATATTTGATGGAGCACAAGAATATTATACCGATTTTGACCAGCCCAATCCCATTTGTTTATACGCAAAATCAAAATATTATGGTGAATGTTTTGTAAAAAATCACCTGGATAATTATTTTATTTTTCGTGCCGGCTGGATGATGGGAGGTGGGGTTGAAAAGGATAAAAAATTTATAAATAAGATATTTAAGCAAATTAAAGAGGGAGCAAAAGAATTATACGTTGTTGATGATAAGTTGGGCACTCCCACCTATACCAAGGACTTCGCTTTAGGAATTTTTACTGTTATACAAAGCAGCTTGTATGGTTTATACAACCAGGTTTGTAAGGGCAGTTGCAGTCGTTTGGATGTAGCAGTAGAATTTGTAAAATTGTTGGGACTGGAGAATAAAATTACAATTACAACCGTCAGTTCTGATTATTTCAAAGCAAGTTACTTTGCTCCAAGACCAGCTTCAGAAAAACTGGTTAATATGAAATTAGATGCAAGAGGATTAAATGTGATGCGTGATTGGAAAATTTGTTTAGAAGAATATGCCAAGGAATTTGTGCCTTTTTTATAATAAATGGCAGTTCTTATTTTAGCAATAACATACAGATTTATCCCTTCCTCCCCACAGCATGCCAAAATGCAGCAGTTTCTCCAAACTTTATATCTGTTAATCCGGCGCCCTTCATCATTTCTTCTATTTCACTGCGTAAAAAACGCTGTTCTAGCTTAGTGCCAAAGCGATCTAGGCAATCATTGCGCATATTATAGTAGGGCTTATTATAATACGCTGCTAAGGGCAAACGCCTGGCTAGTTTATTCCATTTCAATTTGTAAAATAATGCTGTAATTTTTGCAAGTGGCCAATATACCAGGGTAGCCAGAATATCACAAGTGATTTTTTTTAATCTTTGTGGCATACGGGAAATCACCCACCTCAATAGATTTGAAAAATGAAAAATTGATTTAAACAAGATGCCTCTATTGTCAAATCGATAGTATAGATAAACATAAAAATAACCCCCAGACTTAATTTTCTTCACACAGCTAATGAGCGCTTGTTTAGTATCCGGGATATGGTGTAGTACTCCAATACTCATTCCAAAATCAAAGGTTTCATCCTCCCATGGTATTGTATCAACACTCGCTTTTGTAAGCCTAACATTTGATTTTTGACCTACCATTTTGTCCGCTACCATGATGGCGTCACTTGGGTCAATCGCTTCAATAAATCCAGCTTTGTCTATAAAATATTCTGTCCACCTGCCACTGCCACAACCTATATCAATCATATAAGTATCCTTGTTTACCATGGTTTCATCAATGATATCAAAATATTCTTTTCTTAGCTCTATCACCGAATCTTCCTGATGTACGGAAAATTTTTTCCACTCTTCTCCAAATGCCTTTACCACAGAAACATCAATATTTTCTGTTGTATCCAACTTTGTAAATACATCAATGGAGTTATTAGGACCCTTTATCTTGCCTAAAGAATTTTTTGTATAAGGTTTCATTATTCGCATCAAAGCCCTTGGAGTAATTTTCTATTGTAATTAAAAACGTTCTATTAGATAGACAAAAATATTCTCTTTAATTGGTTTAAGAAAAACAAGTTTCTGATAATATTTTAGTGTATTGGTGTTTTGATTTTATACTTTGTAAACAAATAATCTAAAAACCCGGGTTGGTAATACATTTTCCCCTTTTCCTTGTGTTGGACAATTGTAAAATTGTTTAATAAAAGATCGGGATACAGCTCTTTTAAGGCTTGTATGCCAATGGCTGTTTGCAAAATGGGATAGCTGGTAAAATTGTCGGCCTTTGTAGGCTGAATGAATGCCTGTCGAATAACAGCGCCCGTATCCACCCCTTTGTCAACCAAATGAATGGTTGTGCCAAAATTGCTAAGGTCATTGTTGCGCATTGCCCAATACCCTCCATGGCTTCCTCTATACCAGGGCGTGATGCCAACATGCATATTAATAAATTTTGCATTGCAGCAGCCCAAGATATTTTGACTGATTATTCTTGTGCCATTTACCAAAACAAAGTCGGGCTGTAAGTTTATTAGCGATGCTTTGCTTAGTTCACTATTGATGCTGTCTGTCCTTATTGCTTCTGTTGGAAAGGGACTGCTATCTAAATGGTAATTTTCTATTAATGCAGCTCTTCTGTTTTTTGCCTGTTTTTTTAGAAAAGGAACCAGCAGCATGGAAAACAAAACCTGCCCTATCACTTTTAATATGCCAATTTTCTTAATTCTCTTTTTTATTAAGGTGGACTTTGCAATAGGATTTTCTAGAATAATGCCCACAAATGCATATTGATCTTTGAGTGCATTATATACCCAGCGCGACGATTCGCAGTCGGATGCCAAGAATACTATTTTCTTTTTTTGATTCAATGGCTATTTTTTGTACTCATGGCTACCTCTTCCATCGTTAGATTGCTGAAGCCATAGGCATGCTGTAGTTTTTTATAATGTTCTAAAAGGGAGCTTAAAAATGCAATATTCTCTTCTAGGTTGACACCAAAATTATGTGGATGCCACCATAAATGGTAAAGCTGATGCTTTTGTGCAGCAACGGTCATCTCTTTTTTGATTCGATGCATTCTTAATTTTTCGAATAACCGAAGCTTTGGTACATAGGGCTTTAAAAATCTACTGGCAGGAATATTAACAGGCATTCCTGCATGGCTGGTTATTGTATGTGTATTGTACCCCGAAATAGGAAGATAGGTATCTAACAATCTACACAATCTAATAAAAGGGACTTCCGCTCTAAACTTTCGAGGTGCATAAATCCAGCTTGTTGGATTACCCCTGTAAT
>CAIVPY010000163.1 GCA_903907885.1 uncultured Bacteroidota bacterium | reverse complement strand
TTGCTATTTTCTTTTGTTGCAAATGTAATTAATGATTATCCAACAATGATATACTCCACGTTACATTTTGAGTCATACGTTATCTTTTTAAGGATTCAAAAAATCCCCCACCTTTTTTCAAAGATGAGGGATTGTATATATTCATGTGCCCCCACATCGGGCTAGTTAATTGTGGCGTGTTAAAAAGTCGAAGGGTCGTTGAGCGGAGTCGAAACGACACTTCGACAAGCTCAGTGACCGTTTCGGCTCCGCTCAGTAACCGTTTCGGTAGGTTCAATAAGCATTTCTTTCTAGCTACATCCCGTTGTAGTACCGCAAGTCATACACGTGTAACAAGTTCCTGCTCTCATGGTCATGTTGCCACAAGCTCTGCAGCTTGGTGCTGAATTATCACCAAACATATTGCCTGCCTTTGGTTTCATTACACTTACTTCTGCCTTAGCCATCGGTTGTACTTGTACATCTGTTTTTACTGGCTCGCTTCTGTTAAAACCTATGGGTGCAATGGTTTCAACCACAGGTGCTGGTGCTGTATGATGTATTTCTTGCACAGCATGAGGAACTATTTTATGCGAATGTTTGTGCTTGTTCACAGCCAAATGGCTACGTTGTGTTTCGGTTGGTGGTATTTGTACAAACTCTTCAATGCCCAAATATTCAAAACCTAACATACGGAACATATAATCAATAATAGAAGTAGCACTCTTAATATTATCATGTCCTGAAACCATACCTGCTGGCTCAAAACGTGTGAATGTAAATTTATCTACATACTCGTTCAAAGGCACACCATATTGCAATCCTAAAGATACAGCTATTGAGAAACAGTTCATCAAGCTGCGAAGCGTTGCACCTTCTTTGTGCAAGTCAACAAAGATTTCACCCAAAGTTCCATCTTCATATTCACCTGTACGCACAAATATGGTTTGGCCGCCCACAGTGGCTTTTTGTGTAAAGCCATCACGTCTTCCAGGTAATGCTTTGCGGGCAACAATGCCTGCTAATTTATGTTTGAAAGTAGTATCTGCTGTTGCGTTTAAGATAGCTGTAGCTGCATCAAGCACCTGTTCAGGGGTTAATTCTCCTACTGGTTTCATGGCATCATCACCCAACACGCTTTCTACTACTTCTTGCATTTCTTCTTCATCCACCGTATCTGATTTGTTAGATAGTGGTTGACTTAGCTTACAACCATCGCGATACAATGCATTGGCTTTAATACCCAATTGCCAACTTAGCATATAGCAATCTTTTATTTCATCTACAGTAGCCTCATTTGGCAAGTTGATTGTTTTAGAAATAGCACCTGATAGGAATGGTTGTGCTGCAGCCATCATGCGAATATGACCTTGTGCTGCAATGTATCTTTGCCCTATCTGACCACATTTGTTTGCGCAATCAAATACTGGCAAATGCTCATCTTTTAATAAAGGCGCACCTTCCAATGTCATGGTGCCACAGATGTATATGTTAGCTTCTTCGATTTCTTTTTTAGTGAAACCTAATTTGCGTAACATGTTAAAGTTTGGTTTGTTTGATTCTTCAGCAGTGATACCCAAACGAGCCATAGTTTCTTCGCCCAATGTCCATTGGTTGAATGCAAAGCCAATTTCGAAACTGCCTGCAGCAGCTTTGTTTATTTTTTCAATGTCTGATTCGTTCAAACCTCTAAATAATAAACTCTCAGGATTGATGTGTGGTGCACCATTTAAGGTGGCATGACCCGTAGCATATTTAATAATAGCATCTCTTTCACTTTCGGTATAACCTAAGTTTTTCAGAGCAGATGGAACAGATGAGTTGATGATTTTGAAATATCCACCACCTGATAATTTTTTGAATTTAACCAAAGCAAAATCAGGTTCGATACCTGTTGTATCGCAATCCATTACCAAACCTATTGTTCCAGTTGGTGCAATTACAGTAGCTTGTGCGTTGCGATAGCCGTGTTCTTCGCCCATTTGTAATGCTTTATCCCATGCACTGGTAGCGGCAGTTAATAAATAATCGGGGCAATATTTAGGGTCGATACCTACTGGTTTAACTGATAAACCTTCATACGCATCTGTAGCGTTATATGCTGCGTAGCGATGATTTTTCATCACACGTAACATGTGTTTTTTATTTTCTTCGTAGCGAGCAAAAGCACCTAAGTACTTAGCCATTTCGGCTGAAGTTTGGTAAGCCACGCCATTTAATATAGCCGTGATAGCACCACAGATAGCAAATGCTTTTGGTGAATCGTAAGGAATGCCTGCCACCATTAACATACTACCTAAGTTGGCATAACCCAAACCAAGTGTACGGTAATCATAAGATAGTTGAGCTACTTCTTTAGATGGAAACTGAGCCATCAACACAGAAACTTCTAATACAATGGTCCAAAGACGAGATGATTGCTCAAAGCCTTTTACATCAAATTCTAAAGTATCAACGTTGAAAAACTTCATCAAGTTTAATGATGCCAAGTTACAAGCAGTATTGTCTAAGAACATATACTCGCTGCAAGGGTTAGAAGCATTGATGCGTCCACCTTCAGGGCAAGTATGCCATTCGTTAATCGTTGTATCATATTGTACACCAGGGTCGGCACAAGCCCAAGCAGCTTCGCCAATTTTATCCCAAAGGTCT
>CAIVPY010000162.1 GCA_903907885.1 uncultured Bacteroidota bacterium | reverse complement strand
ATAAGCTTGCTCAATTAAATGGAGCATACGCTGAATTACAAGGAAAATTACGTGACGCAGAAGATGCACTTAATAAATGTAAAACAGATGCTGATAAAACAGCTGATAAAACAAAATCTTTGTTAAGCAACGTGGATGATTTAAACAAGCAAATTGAGTTCTTGAAAGCAAATAACAATGTTACTAAATATTTTACCGGCAATAAGAAAACCATTGGCATTCGTGTACCTGATAATGCCATAGCACAAGCCATTATTAGTGAATTAGGCGTTCCTCTTGTGGCTACAACCATACACCACGATGATGTGATAGTGGAATATATGACCGACCCTTCTGAAATACATGAAAAATTTGAATACCAAGTGGATTGTGTGATAGATGGCGGAGTGGGTGATATTGTTCCCTCAACGATAGTTGATTGCACTGAGGATGAAATCTTAGTGGTAAGAGAAGGAAAAGGAATTTTGGGATAAATGATTTTGCATTAAAAATGAATGCATTCTTCTGAACTCAATATACCTATATAGCATCAGAACATATTTATAGGTCTAAGGTTATTTTGAATATAGATTTTACCGGGCTACCTAATTATTTTCCACATAATTAATTTGAATTCTTATTTTTGAAACAATAAAAATGAAGAATATACTATTTGTAACAGCATTTATAATTTGCGCCATTGCCTCTTGCAATGATTCGAAGGAGCAAGCTAAGCCAACTGTTGAAGAAAAAGAAATTCCCTTTTCGATAATTGGAAGATGGGAGGAACAAAAAGGCAACAGTATTTCTTTTGATTCTACAGGGGGGTCTGAAAGGAAGTTTAATGGCTGGAGCGCTAGCTATACATACGTTTTCACGAAACAAAAAAACAATCCTTATATTTTGTTTACTGATAAAAGTATATGGAAAATAGTGAGTAGATGGGATATTAAAGTACTTGATACCAATAAATTTTGCCAAGTACAATATCCAAATATCATTTTCATTAAAAATGCAAAAAACATAATCATCCCTAAATCGGATTTTCCCCAGTAAACAATTGAATACTAATTTATTTTTGACTAGATCAAAGCTATAATAATTCCTATCATTAAAAGTAATTGGGCCAGTATAAATATTCGCGACCAATTTTTCTTACGATGGTAAAACCCCACAACATTAGCAACTAAAAGAGTACCTAAACTCGATAATATCATATCAGTAAAATTACTTATTCAAATTTAGAAAATTGTACTATAAAATTAAATTAATTTTTGTCAGTTATCCATCTCTATTAATTTGACAAACTAAAATCATCGGAAATCAAATATTGTTAAATTAGATGATAAATTTGTTTATGAATAGTTTTGGTTTTATTTATTGTATTTCATTATAATAATAGATAATAATATAATGAAAGCCAAAATTTGAAATACCATAAAAAATTTACTCCAATTCTTTTTTCTTTGAATAAGTCCCACAATGTTTACTATTAATAGAATTATTAAAATCAAAAGTAACATTATTAGAAGAATTTGACAGTCAAAGGTATAACAATCGGTGAATAAATATTTATCTACTAATATGTTTATTATCAAGAATTAAATTGCATGTCTAAATAATTATATAACCTTGCATTTGGGATTTATCTTATATCCCAAAACAAAGTTTTTTTATTTCAAAATAGATATTATCAAAAGGGGTATTTATACCTTTTAACAAATCAATATTGTATTCGTGTTTAAGTTCTAAGATAATGGCTATTGTAATAAATGTAATAAATGCAAAAAAGAGAAGTGCAAACACATCTTTAAATAGTCCAAATCTCTCATTTTCTACAAATTCATCCTCGTCATCTCGCTGGTGAGGGGGCATTGTTGGAAGAGGATCATATTTGTGAATTATTTTCATTTGGAACATTAATTACACCACATAGGTACAACTAATATTTCATAGTAAATACATAATTGAAAAAAATCATACAATTTAAATAGAATTAACTGCAGCTTAAATTAAAAATTGCGCATCTTACATATAGTACATATCACTTAGCTAAAAATCCATTCTAAATCTTTCTTTTCGTAGGTTTGAGAAAGGGAGTGAATTTGATTTCCACTCGGCAATATTATTTCTAGAATAGTATAGGTCAATAGCTGTAAACAAAGCATTTCTCATGCTGCTTTCATCTGCTTGGTTTTTACCAGCAATATTGTAGGCAGTTCCATGGTCGGGACTAGTTCTGATAAATGGTAATCCTGCGGTATAATTCACACCATCTTCAAAAGCAAAATATTTAAATGGTATCAAGCCTTGATCGTGATACATGGCTAATACTGCATCAAATTTCATAAACTGTTTAGCCCCAAAAAAACCATCAGCAGGATAAGGCCCGTAGGCAACAATTCCTTCATCTTGTGCTAATTTTATAGCTGGCTCAATCAAATCTTTTTCTTCGTGTCCAAGTAAGCCAGCATCACCAGCATGTGGATTTAAACCAAGAATGGCAATTTTTGGTTTTATTATACCAAAGTCGTTTTTAAGACTATCATTCATCAATTTTATTTTCTTTAAAATCAACTCTTTGCTCAGTTTTGATGCCACATCTTTTAATGGAACATGTCCTGTAACCAATCCAACTTTTAAGTCGTTGCTCACCAGAAACATAATATAATCGTGCACATTAGCTTGCTGAGATAAATATTCGGTATGTCCTTTAAATGGTAGCAGCTCGTTGTTAACCATGCTTTTATTTAATGGAGCTGTTACCAAGGCATCCAGTTTTCCGTTCTTCAAATCTTTAACTGCCATCTCTAAACTTTTAAAAGCATATTTTCCTCCAGTCTGATTCGCCTCTCCAATTTTTATCTCAATCTCCTCCTCCCAACACACAACCAAGTTGCTTTTTTTAGGATTTGCTAAATCTATACTTTTAATATAATTTAGGTTAAAATCTTTTGCCCCTAACACATTTTTCCAATAGCTTAAAACCTTAGGCGAACCATAAACAACGGGGCAGCAAAAATCGTTGATACGGGTGTCGCTAAGCGTTTTTATTATTACTTCAACTGCAATGCTATTTACATCGCCAATACTTATTCCAATTATCGGTTTATTCATTTTCTATTATATTTTTTACTTCAATAAGTAAATAAAATTCTAATTACTCTATTATTTAGCTTTAATGGTAGATGATATTTTTTTTACAAAATCAAACATTAATCTAACTCCAGTGCCTGTAGCCATTTTGGGTCTATAGCT
>CAIVPY010000161.1 GCA_903907885.1 uncultured Bacteroidota bacterium | reverse complement strand
CACCTAAAAATTAAATAAAAATAGCTCTTACAATTTGAAGTCTTGCAAATTGGATTATAGCTTGGCTGTTAGTGGATTAATTGAAATGTGTTTTCTAAGCTAAGCCGTGTCGGAAACACTTCAATTCATCATAAATTTTTTGAGCGTTGCGCTAACTCTTCGGATAGTTGTTGCGGGATTTTTTGTTTTTGTCCACACCAATCTTTCCATATTTCAAAACAGTTTTGAAAACCAAATCTGTGCTACTGAAAACCATTTCAGTGCGCAACACTAAAACTCCATGTTGATATAACAATTAGTAAAACAAAGATTAAGAGTCCATATATCATTAGAGGAACAATTGCATATCCTTTGCCTTTATATTTATTGGGATTCTTCTTAATTTGAACAAATCCTATAATACTTAATATTAGAGAAATTAATAAGGTGCTTATTACTATTAAGAATCCTGATTCGCCAATTAAAATATTAGAAATAAGTAGAAGGTAAAAGGGAAGTATAAATCCTAAGAGTGCGAATTTATTTGTGATGCGTTCATCATGTTTTTCTATGGGAGTAAGAATGTCTGTTTTCTTACTATCATGTTTGATAATTTTTTTATTTAAGACAATTTTAGAAATATGTATTTGAGGTTGAGAGTTAGATGGTTCATAAGAAGGCTCATAATTTTTTTCAGTAGAAGCATACGAATTTGTTGCTTCCATATTTTCTGTAATTGGCTTAATAGATTCGATTTTGGGAATGACAACTTTTTTTCTTGTATTGACAACCGTTGGTTGATTGTCAGCTTTTACCTTTTTTCTATAGCCATATCTTGCACCTGTATTACATGAGATGATTAAAAGTGAAAAAGTTATTTGTAGTATTACATTTTTCATGTTTCAAATTTGTATTGTTAGATGTTTTCGAGTTTTCATATCTATCAAAATAGATGATAGATAATAACCAATTATAAATGCAATTTATACATAATTTATCTATAGTTAATATAAATAAACATAATAAGTTAAAAAGAAGGAATGTAAACAAATATCCGATTATTTTGAACACTACCGGATGCATCTAGCTTCAGCCGAGAAACTATTTTCTCTTGAAATTGCTTGTTTGTCCCCGCTCTTTCAAGTGTTAAGCGAAGCAACACTTTAGAAGGATAAATAACAAAAGTTTGTAACTTTGTAGTATAAACTTACAGCCTAAACCATGTCAGATTACAAAGTATTTAAAATTAATTGTCCATCTAATGTTTCAGAATTATTAATTGCCGAGATGGCCGAAATAGGTTTTGAAGGATTTATTGAAAACGATTTTGGTTTTGAAGCATACCTTGTTTTGTCAGACTTTGACCCTAAACAATTTTATTTGCTATGCCAAAAGTACCAAATAAGCAATGATAATATTATAGAAGAAAACATGCCATCTCAAAATTGGAATGCTATATGGGAAGCCGATTTTGAGCCCATCACAATTAATGATGAAATAATTGTTAAAGCCCCTTTTCATAAATTAAACAAAACATATAAACACGAAATTGTTATTCAACCTAAAAACACTTTTGGAACAGGGCACCACGAAACCACTCAATTGGTTCTTGGAATTATGCAATCGTTAAATTTTAAAGATAAGCAAGTATTTGATTATGGTTGTGGTACGGGTGTTTTGGGCATATTTGCTTCGCAATTGGGTGCCAGTAATGTAATGGCTATAGATATTGACGATTGGTCGGCCGAAAACGTATTGGAAAACGCCAAACTAAATAACATCGAAAATATATGTTTTGAGCAAGGAGCTCTCGATTGCGTGAGTGCAAGCTCTAAATACGATATTATCTTAGCCAATATTAATAAAAACATATTGGTAGCAAGTTTTGAAAAATTAATGCTTCATACAAGCTCAAAAGGCCAACTCATTATCAGTGGGTTTTACGAAACAGATTTGCAAGATTTAGTAAACGAAGCTCAAAAACACAATTTTTATTATGTTAGCCATACTGTTAAAAACAGTTGGTGTGCAGCCGTTTTTACCACTTTACCTAATATATTTATTACCCATATTTAACAGAAATGTTAATGAAATGAGAAAGCACATTTGTGTTTATGCCATATTAATGAGTACATTCGCAGCCTAAAATTTTAAAAAACAAAAATGAAAAACACAATCAAAACATTATTATTATTATTTGTATCAGCCTCTCTGGTATTGGTATCATGCAAAAAAGATGATACAACAACCCCAACAACTACTGTACCTAATGGCCCAGTGATTACTTTAAAAGATAGTTTTGCCACTAATAACTATGATTTAAAAGCTCAAAACTCAATTATAAATGTAACAGTAGCCGCTCAATCGGGTACAATTTTAGTTTCAGATAAAGTTGAAAGACAAGTGAATTCGGGCGAAGCTACTACTTTAAAAAGCGGTAATCTTTTAGCATCTCAAATTAATGGTTATTCAATGGCAGTAACTGTTGCAAGTTCATTAGCAGGTGCTACTCTTGTTGCAGGTGATAAAGTTACATTCACCTATTCAGTAACTGATAGCAAAGCACAAACCCAAAAAGCAAGCATTACTTATACTGCAGTATCTAACAACTCTATTGTTTCTTCAAACTTAATCGAATTAGGTGCACAATCTAATACACTTGTGGTATATAAATTTTTAGGCTTAGCTGATAATTTTAATACATACACATCAGGCACAACTGGCACAGCCAAAGCAAATTCAGCAAAAATTGATTTTGTTTATTACTATGGTGCTACAGGCTTGAATTCATTTGCTGCACCTTCTAATGTTGATGGTGCTCAAGTAATTTGGGGTACTGAAATTGGTGGATGGGCTACTAAAAATGCTACCCAATTTAAAACCACTTCTATTACCAAAACTCAGTTTTTAAACTATAAAGACAATCTTAAAACTAATGTACTTATCAATACCGTTGATTTTTCAGCAGGTGCTGTTGATAAAGTAATTTCAATCAAACAAGACGATGTAGTTGCTTTTAAAACTGCTTCAGGAACTCAAGGTTTAATCTATTTCTCAGCTGTATCTGCTGATAATGCTGGTTCAACCAAAGTTTATGTGATGTACTAATTATTGCTACATAATACATGAAAATGCTGCTTTATTAAATTAAAGCAGCATTTTTTTTGCGAGATGATATAACCTGTTAAGAAGTAATAGCCTTGTCTTCTAGTAAGTATAGTTATTTAATTTGTGATTTGAATAACTTTAGAACACGTATGTGAAGAAAAACCAAGGGTATTTTATTTTGTATAATATCAAATATAACTAAAAAGGCTTCCCAATTGAGAAGCCTTTTTAGTTTAATAATATTCAAGTGTTAATTACCCATATCGCTCACAAAATGAATTAGCATAAGGTGCAAATCGTCTTTACTAAATTCGTCTCCAAATTCACTCATGGCAGCATCAATCATGTTTTCGTGAGTGGTGCGATAAAAATCCATCACATAGCCAATAGTTTCGTCATCAGCCAAATCGTGTAAATATCGCTTAAGGCTTAATTTTGTGCCAGAGTAAACGATGTTTTCAATCTCATTCAACAATTCTTCTTTGCTCATGTTTTGGCTACGAGCAATATCGTCTAAACCTATTTTTTTATCAATATTGGTAATGATGGCAATTTTCTTTGCCGATTTATTTACCAATGATTTAATAATAATGTCATTTGATTTCTCTATGTCATTTTCTTTTACATACTTGGCTATAGCTTCAACAAAAGGTTTTCCAAATTTGGTGGCTTTTCCAGGACTTACACCAGGGATTTTTTGAAGCTCATCCATATCAGTTGGATAACGAAATGCCATTTCTTGTAAAGTACCATCTTGAAAAATGATATAAGGGGGAAGGTTTTTTTCTTTGGCTACTTTTTTAACCAAAACCTTTAAATCATTGTACAAATCTTCATCATATACATTCTCAACTTGAGAATTATCTTCATCATCGTCATAAAATCTTTCAAAAGTACGATCAATTGAAACTTCTATTTTAACCGGTTTTTTCAACCACTCTTCACCTTTTTCGTTTACACTTAATAAGCCATAGTTTTCAATATTTTTAGTAATATATCCATTTAGCAAAACTACCCTTACAACAGATTTCCAATAATTCTCATCTTTATCTTTTCCTTTTCCAAATTGCGGCAAGCTTTCGTGTCCGCTTAGTGTAACCTCATGCGATTTTTTTCCTACAATAATTTCACAAATGGTTCTTATAACATGTTTGCCTTTTACAGCGTTAATAGTTTCAAGAACAAGTTTAGCTGCATCAGTTGCATCTTCTTTTGCTTTTGGATGGCGATGGTTGTCGCACATTCCTTGACACCTACTTTCATCAAATTCTTCACCAAAATAGTGAAGTAAGAATTTGCGTCTGCAAGCCGATGTTTCAGCAAAAGCTTGTGTTTCAAAAATCAACAACTCACCTATTTCTCTTTCTGCAACAGGTTTGTCTTTCAGAAACTTCTCAAGTTTGTCAACATCTGCGGGGTTGTAGTATAGTACACATTCTCCTTCAAGGCCATCTCTACCAGCACGCCCTGTTTCTTGGTAATATCCTTCAATACTCTTAGGAATATCGTAATGAATTACAAAACGTACGTCTGGCTTGTCTATACCCATACCAAAAGCAATGGTTGCCACTATCACATCAGCATCTTCCATCAAAAATTTATCCTGATGGTCGGCCCTCACCTTGGCATCTAATCCGGCATGATAAGGCAATGCTTTAATTCCATTTGCCACCAGCATACTCGAAATTTCTTCTACCTTTTTGCGGCTAAGACAATAAATAATTCCTGATTTATGTTTTTTGGGTTTTATATAGGCAATAATGTCTTTTATAGCATCACCTTTTTTGCCTTTTGAACGAACTTCGTAATATAGATTTGACCTGTTGAATGAAGATTTAAAAACTTTGGCATCTAACATTTGGAGGTTTTTCTGAATATCTGCCTGAACCTTGGGGGTGGCTGTAGCAGTTAAAGCGATTACAGGAACATCTTTTATTTCCTTAATCATAGCCTTTATTCTGCGGTATTCTGGACGAAAATCATGCCCCCACTCTGAAATACAATGAGCCTCATCAACAGCAACGAAAGATATTTTGATTGATTTAAGAAAATCTATAGTCTCGTCCTTTTTAAGAGTTTCGGGTGCTATGTAAAGCATTTTGGTGTGTCCAGCACTGATGTCATTTTTTACCTGAGTTATCTCAGTTTTATTTAATGATGAATTCAGAAAATGGGCAACATTCTCATTACCAAGCGAACGAATCTGATCAACTTGATTTTTCATTAATGCTATAAGAGGGGAAATGATGATAGCGGTTCCCTGACTAATCAATGCGGGCAACTGATAACACATGGATTTTCCTCCACCTGTAGGCATTATTACAAAAATATCTTGCCCCTCAAGAAGGTTACGTATAATTTTTTCTTGTTCGTCTTTAAACGAATCAAAACCAAAATACTCTTGCAGTGCTGCTTTTAAATCTAATTTACCTATGGTTGGCACTTTTGGTTTAACGGCTCTACTAACTACTTCCGACATTTCAACAACAATTTCATCTACTTCAACTGACTTAGTGATTTTTGTTGTTTTGGCGGGTTTTGTTTCTTTTTTCTTCTTAACTTCCTTCATATCAATTCTTTTTCATAAAAAAAGGAGCACGAATGTAGTGTATAAATACTATTTTTTATAATAAAGCTTTGGTATTTATTTGCAGTACATAAGTTCATTCAATAATAATACTTTGTTTGATATTTTTTTGCTAAAAATTTATAATAATATTCATGATTAAAAATAAAAACAATTATGCCATTATAATGGCAGGGGGAGTAGGTAGTAGATTTTGGCCAGCCAGTCGAAGTCATTACCCGAAACAATTTATAGATATTTTAGGGGTAGGTAAATCGCTTTTACAACAAACATATGAGAGATTTTTAGAAAGTTTTTTGCCTGAAAACATATTTATAATTACAAATTCATCGTATGTTGGTTTGGTAAAAGAGCAATTACCCAACATGCCAGATTCATGCATTTTAGGTGAGCCAACGGCAAAAAACACAGCAGCTTGTATAGCCTATACTTGTGCTAAAATATATAAAATAAATACTCATGCCATTTGCATTGTGGCCCCTAGCGACCACTTAATTTTAGACAGCAAAAAATTCTTAGACTATGTAGAACTGGGTATGAGTTATGCTCAAAAAAACCATGCTTTAGTTACTTTAGGGATTCGCCCAAGTAGACCTGATACTGGTTATGGCTATATACAATTTTTAGAAAACGAACCTATTCTGGGTATACATAAGGTAAAAACTTTTACCGAAAAACCGAGTCTTGAAATTGCAAAAATGTTTGTTGAAACGGGTGAATTCTTGTGGAATGCTGGAATTTTTATTTGGGGGGTTTCAAGTATCAGAAAAGCTTTTAAGCAATATTTACCTGAACAATACGATTTGTTTGACGCAAAACTTGAAAGTTTAAACACACCTGATGAAGCTGAAGTAGTTCGTAAATTCTATGAAGAGTGCAAATCCATCTCTATCGATTATGGTATTATGGAAAAAGCCGATAATGTATTTGTTATTCCTAGCGAGTTTGGCTGGAGTGATTTGGGAACATGGACATCATTATTTGACATATCTTCAAAGGATGAAAGTAACAATGCCATACAAGGTAAAAACATTTTCACCTATGAGGTTGAAAACAGTTTAATTAATAAATCTCGAACCGAAGATGGTAAAGTTATAGTTGTTAAAGGCATAAACAACCTAATAATTGTGGATACACCTGATGCGTTAATAATTTGTGATAAAGATAGAGAACAAGAAGTAAAACAAATTGTTACCGATTTGAAAATCAAGTTCAACGATAAATACACTTAAGCTTCAATTAACAATGGTTCCACCATACTTAAAAGCAGGCGACACAATTGCCATTGTTGCTACAGCGCGGCATGTAGATGAAACTATAATTTTACCTGCTATAAAAACTTTTGAAACATGGGGGCTAAAAGTTGTATTAAGTGATAGTATTTATGAAAAACATGATGCACTAGCTGGTAGTGATGTAAACAGAGCTAAATCCTTTCAAAAGTTTTTAGATGATGATTCAATCAAAGCTATAATAGGGGCTAGGGGTGGATATGGAACAATTAGAATGATTGACATTTTGGACTTTGCAAATTTCAACAAATACCCTAAATGGATTTGTGGCTTTAGCGACCTAACAGTTTTACATTCTCACATCCTCAATAATTTTAATATTCCAACAATTCACTCTTGCATGCCAGTTACTTTAAATCAAGACATTAATAGCGATAATAGTCTAAAGGATGTGTTGTTTGGCTCAGAAATAAACTATTCGTTTCATACACATCCACTTAACAGGGTAGAAAACTGTAAGGGTATAATTATTGGTGGTAACTTATCAGTATTATACAGCTTATTAGGTAGCAAAAGTGAAATTGATTGGAGCGACAAAATTTTATTTATTGAGGATATTGGAGAATATTTTTATCACATTGATAGAATGATGCAAACATTGAAGCGCACTGGTAAACTTAAAAAAATAAAGGCTTTGGTGGTTGGTGGTATGACTAAGATGAATGACAATGATGCTCCATTTGCTTTTAATAAATCTTGTGAAGAAATAATTATAGAAACTGTTTCGGAGTATCAATATCCTGTTTTTTTTAATTTTCCATCAGGACACCAAACGCAAAATTTAGCTTTGAAACTTGGTTTTGAAGCACAAATCTCTGCACAAGAAGAAAGAATTTTATTTAGGCAATAGTTTATTTCTGAGCAAATAGCTAATAACCAAGACCTTAAAGAAACAAAAAAGCCATCGGGGACTACCGATGGCTTTGCTCCCTGACCTGGACTCGAACCAGGGACCTAGTGATTAACAGTCACTCGCTCTAACCAGCTGAGCTATCAAGGAATTTTCCTTTTTGGGAGTGCAATGATAGGTTTATAGAATTAAATACGCAATATTTGTAGCGAAAAAATTAAAAATATATTTTTATGAGTTTATTAGTAGTTGGTAGCGTGGCATTTGATGCTATCGAAACCCCATTTGGCAAAACCGATAAAATTGTTGGTGGTGCTGCATCTTACATTGCTTTAGCTTCATCTTATTTCACTCAAAATGTAAATTTGGTTGCTGTGGTGGGTGATGATTTTCCAAATGATTTTATATCTCATTTGAATACACACGGTGTAAACACTGAAGGTTTGCAAGTTAAAGAAGGTGAGAAATCATTTTTTTGGAGTGGAAAATACCACACCGATATGAATACAAGAGATACGTTGACCACAGAGTTAAATGTATTGGGCAATTTTGATCCAATTATTCCAGATTCTTACCAAAACTGTGATTACCTCATGTTGGGTAATTTAACACCAAAAGTTCAACAAACAGTAATCGAACGCTTAACAAAGCGTCCAAAACTAATTGTTATGGATACCATGAATTTTTGGATGGAAATTGCCATGGATGATTTGCGTAAAACAATTAGTATGGTAGATGTTCTTACAATCAATGATGAAGAAGCAAGACAATTGTCTGGTGAGTATTCGTTAGTAAAAGCGGCAGCAAAGATTCAAGAAATGGGTCCTAAATATTTAATTATAAAAAAAGGAGAAAATGGAGCTTTGTTATTCCATGGCAAACATATTTTCTTTGCCCCCGCACTTCCATTAGAGGAGGTGTTTGACCCAACCGGAGCAGGTGATACCTTTGCCGGAGGATTTATTGGTTATTTAGCTAAAACCAACGACATCAGTTTTGATAATATGAAGAACGCTATTATTTATGGCTCGGCTATGGCAAGTTTTTGCGTTGAAAGATTTGGAACAGAAAGAATAGTAAATTTAAGTAATGACGAATTGAAAATTAGAATTTCAGAATTTAAACATTTGGTTAAATTCGATTTATAAGAACAATCATGGCTATTAGAAGAGGCGCGCAGCAAAGCTGCGCGCCTCTTCTGTTTTTTATGTATCCATATCCTGACTATATTTTGTTTAAAAGAAACCCTTCAAGCTCATTTTCCATTAATTTTGCTAACGTAACAGTCCATTTTTATTAAAAACAGATGCCATACCAATAAAAAGGCTATAAAAGTAATTTAAAAGGTATATTTTTATAAAAATGCAAAAACAAATATGCCAATTTTACAAAATTATCAGCTTAAATTAGAATAATTTTGATAAAAATACTTCAAAAAGATCTATTTTTTGATTTTTTGTCATAAAAAATTTGGTTTTGAGCAAGAATTGTTACATTTGTTTCGAAAATTGATATGAATAACCACTAAATTATAAAATTATGTCATCAAACCGTAATCAAGCATTACAAACTGCACTAAATAGGGTGCCAGTTTCGGTATCACCACCGTCTGTAAAAGTATCCGACTATTACAACATCAATGTGTTTAACGACAATGCCATGAAAAGCTTTTTGTCTAAATCAGCATACAAAGCAGTTAGCAATGCCATTATCAAAGGTGAGAAAATTGATCGTGCTGTTGCCGAAGAAGTTGCTGCTGGGATGAAAAGCTGGGCCATCAATAGAGGCACAACACATTATACTCATTGGTTTCAACCATTAACTGGTGCAACTGCCGAAAAGCATGATGCATTTTTTGAACCAACAGAAGACGGCCGTTCAATGGAAATTTTCTCAGGAAACGCCTTGGTGCAACAAGAGCCAGATGCTTCAAGCTTCCCTAATGGTGGTATAAGAAACACTTTTGAAGCTAGAGGTTACACAGCTTGGGATCCCTCATCTCCTGCTTTTATTATGGAGGGTAACAATGGTAAAACATTGTGTATTCCTACCATCTTTGTTGCTTATACCGGAGAAGCGTTAGATTACAAAGCACCGTTACTAAAAGCACTTCACGCAGTAGAAAATGCAGTTGTTTCAGTTTGCGCTAATTATTTTGACAAAAATGTAATAAAAGCCCATGTTTCATTGGGAATTGAACAAGAGTATTTCTTAGTAGATGAGGCTTTGTTTTATGCTCGCCCTGATTTAATGCTTACCGGTAGAACTTTATTAGGACAATCACCTGAAAAGGGACAGCAATTAGAGGATCATTATTTTGGTTCAATCCCTCCTAGAGTTCACGATTTTATGGTTGATTTAGAAACCGAATCTTATAAGTTAGGTATTCCATTGAAAACCCGCCATAATGAGGTTGCACCTTCTCAATTTGAATGTGCACCAAATTTTGAAGAAGCTAATTTAGCTATTGACCATAATCAATTGCTAATGGATTTGATGGAAAAAGTTGGGAAAAAGCATGGTTTAAAAGTATTACTTCATGAAAAACCGTTCTCTGGAATCAATGGAAGTGGTAAACACAATAACTGGAGTTTGATAACCAATACAGGTATTAACCTTTTAGCTCCAACCAAAAATCCTGAAACTAATTTACAATTCCTTACTTTTTTTGTAAATGTTATAAAAGGAGTATTTGATAATGCAGATTTGCTTCGTGCATCTATAGCCAGTGCGGGTAATGACCACCGCTTAGGAGCTAACGAAGCTCCTCCAGCAATCATGTCAATTTTCATTGGCTCACAAATGACGCATATTTTAGATTCGTTGTTAGGTGGAAATACCACAACAAAATCTAAAAAAGCAGTATCAATTGATGTAATAAAAATTCCTGAAATACTATTAGACAATACTGACAGAAACAGAACATCTCCTTTTGCTTTTACAGGTAATAAGTTTGAGTTTCGTGCAGTAGGTTCTAGCGCCAATTGTGCAAATGCCAATATTGTACTTAATACGGTTATGGCTAACCAATTAAATAAATTTCAATTAGAAGTAAATGCTTTAATAAAAAAAGGTAGAAAGAAAGAGAAAGCCATTATTGAAGTTTTAAAAACATATTATATTTCATCAAAAAGTATTCTTTTTGAAGGAAATGGATATGGCGATGAGTGGGTTAAAGAAGCCGAAAAACGTGGATTGAGCAATGTAAAAACCACGCCAGAAGCTTTAAATGCTTACGTAAGTCAAAAATCAAAAGACTTGTTTGTTAAAAATAATATTTTCAACCCAATTGAATTGGAAGCACGTTATGAAATCATGCAGGAAATCTATGTGAAGAAAATAGATATCGAAGCTAAAATTTTAGCACAGTTGGCTACTTCTCATGTAATCCCATCGGCTATCGAGTATCAAGGAAAATTGGCAAGTAATGTTGCTTCACTAAAGGCTGCTGGTTTATCTAAAACTCTTTACGATGTACAGATAGAATCTATTACAGAAATAGCTAAACATGTAAAAATAATTAGCGAATCGGTAACTAAACTAATTAACGAAAGTGATAAAGCGCACAACATTAGCGACACTCATAAAATAGCGTTATCAATGTGTCATAAAGTTAAACCTCTTTTTGATACCATTAGAAAATCAAGTGATGCTCTAGAATTTATAATTGAGGATGATTTGTGGAAACTGCCTAAATACCGTGAAATGTTATTTATTAAATAAGAATTCATCATAATATATTCCCTCTTTACGTTTGTAAAGGGGGTTTTTTTATAAAAAAAGCAAAAAATATTAAAATCATTAATCAAAATATTGATAAACTTACCTTTTATTGTATTATTGAAACAAACTTTTAACAAATGAATAAATTTTATTCCACTTCATTATTTGTATTGGCATTAGTTATTACTATGCTTAGCATAAGCTGCAAAGGTGGTAAAGGAAGCATAGTTAGTGCCCGAGAACACTACAAAAAGAAAGAATTCTTCCTTTCGAGCGAAGATTATAAAGCTGTTTATAGCAAAACTAAAATCAAAGAAGAAAAACTTGAAGCTGTTTTTAAAACTGCCGAGTGTTATCGTATGATTAACGATATAAAAAATGCTGAAAGTTGGTATGGAAAAACGGTGAAAGCCGATCCTAAAAATGCTGAAGCGCAATTAAGATATGCCTTAGCTTTAAAAAACAATGCCAGTGCTGATATTACTAAGTATTCGTCTGCCATTATTGAGTTTAATAAATACAAAAAATTGGGTGATGCGTCTTGCTACGATGAAGTTGCTATTGACCGTGAGATTAAAGGCTGCGAATATGCCTTGAAATGGAAAAATGAAAAAAGCCGTTACATGGTTGAGAACATTAGAGGTATCAATACAAAATGGGAAGATTTTGCTGCCATGCAGTATAAAAAAGACCAATTGTTTTTTACTTCAGATAGAGAAAAGGGTGTTAATGGCTCGCAATATGGTTGGACAGGAAATGGACATACGGATGTGTATGTTTCTAATTTTAAAGTAAACAAAAAAAATTCTAATGACATTAGCTATGGTTTACCAGCTTTGCTTGATAAAGATAAGGTAAATACCAAATATAATGATGGTGTGGTTTGCTTTGATAGTAAGTTTACTACCATGTATGTTACCCAATGTAATTCGGTGGATGGAAAGGGTAATCGTTGTAGAATCTATGTTTCAAAATTAAATGGAACAGAATGGAGCAAACCTGAACCACTTCCATTTAGTACTGACTCTTTTAGCTGTGGACATCCGAGCCTGAGCAAAGATGGACAAACACTTTACTTCGCTTCTGATATGCCTGGAAGTAATCCTAAGCTCACATGTGCTGATAATCCAGAAGGAACGGTTTTGAGCAAAGATTTGTGGATGGTTTCTTATACCAAACGTAGTAATACCTGGGGAGATCCTGTTAATTTAGGTTCGATAATTAATACGCCCGGAGACGAGATGTACCCTTATATATACGAAGATGGTACTTTGTATTTCTCGTCAACTGGTCATCCAAGTTTGGGGGGTAGTGATATTTACTACACCAAAGGCGAGGCTGCCGATTGGAGTTCTCCTGTAAATATGAAATCGCCTATCAACTCTTCGGGAGATGATTTTGCGATGCAAATGTTTAAAGACAAAGAGGGCAATCATAGCGGCTACTTTAGTTCTAACAGAGATGGAGGAAAAGGTTCGGATGACGTATATCGTTTCTATATGAATCCGCTTATTTTTAACCTAAGCGGTGTGGCTAGAAATGCTAAAACAAAAGAAATTCTTCCAAACACAACCATTACCATTACAAGTAGTAACGATACAGGTAAAATTGTTTTACGTACAGATGCTACCGGTTCGTATAGATTGAAAATAAAAGCAAAAACCGATTATGAATTGTTTGCGGCTAAAGCAGATTTTTATGATAGTAAGTTAATGTTTCAAACAACTAAACCTTACGAGCAATCAACCGATTTAATCCAAGATTTTGATTTAGTTCCGTTTAATTTCGATTCTTTAATTGTTTTACAAGGTATTTATTACGATTTGGATAAGGCTGATTTGCGCCCATTGTCTCGTTTAATTTTAGACACATTGGTTCAAACCTTAAATAAATACCCTAGAGTGAGGGTTGAATTGGGATCTCACACCGATTGTAGAGCCGATTCGTTATACAATATTGGTTTGTCGCAAAGACGTGCCGATTCAGCTGTGGCCTATATTCTTTCTCAAGGTATAGACACATTAAGAATTGTTGCTAGAGGTTATGGAGAAAACAGATTGGCAGTTACTAAATGTAATTGCGAGGGTCCTAACGAAAGAGAACAAGGTTTAAGATGTACTGATGAAGAACACCAATTAAACAGAAGAACGACAGTTCAGTTCTTAGATAACAATTATGTGAAGAAACCTAAAGAAGTGCCAGTGGATCCTAAAAAACCTGCGCTACCGCAAGGCAGACAAAGAGGTGGAACCGTTGCCCCTACTCCCCGAAGGTAAATAGGAAATTATTTATAGAATATAAATCCCTCAAATAATACATTTGGGGGATTTTTTATTTGCAGAAGCGTTTTATTAAACATTCACACAAAAGAACAAAACAGTGTTTTGGCTTAGTTGATTAAAAAACAAACGCAAAGAGTTTAACTCATACTTTTGGAAATAGAATTCCTAAAAGCAATAAAAACTCTTAAAAAATAATAAATTGTATTACCTGATATTAAAGCAAATTAAACATGGCTAAAACATCTACTTCCTTTTTTTGTAAGAACTGTGGGGCTTCATCGGTTAAATGGGTAGGCAAATGTCCAAGCTGTAGCGAGTGGAATTCTTTTGTTGAAGAAGTGATACATAAAGAAAAAGAAGAATATAAAAATACTTGGAAAGAATCAAACAAAGTTCGCTCAAACAAACCCATTGCCATACGAGATGTGGAAGAAGGAAACGAAATCCGTATTCAAATTAAAGATAAAGAATTGAGTAGAGTGCTGGGCGGTGGTATTGTTCCGGGAAGTGTAGTGCTTATTGGTGGCGAACCTGGCATTGGTAAGTCAACCCTTTTGCTCCAAATTGCCTTACAGTTTAATGGTTTAAAAGTATTATATATTAGTGGGGAGGAGAGTGAAGCCCAAATAAAAATGCGTGCCGATAGAATTCCCTTTAGCAATGATAATTGCTTTTTATATACCGAAACATCCACCCAAAAAATTGGTAAAGCTCTAAAAGAAGCCGAGCCCGATATAGTGGTGGTTGATTCTATTCAAACCCTGCAAAGCGATTTGATAGACTCAACCCCTGGAAGTATTTCGCAAATAAAAGAAACTGCAGGCGATATGATTCGTTTTGCAAAAGAAACGGGTGTTCCAATGTTTCTAATTGGTCATATCACCAAAGATGGAATCCTTGCCGGACCAAAATTATTAGAACACATGGTCGATACCGTACTTCAGTTTGAGGGAGATAGGCATCATGTGTACCGAATCCTTCGTAGCACAAAAAACAGGTTTGGAAGCACAAACGAAATAGGTATTTACGAAATGCAAAGTGCAGGACTTCGTGAAGTAAGCAACCCAAGTGAGATCCTTATTTCTCAACGAGACGAAGCTTTAAGTGGAGTAACCATCTCCGCCACCCTCGAAGGTATGCGACCATTACTCATCGAAACACAAGCATTGGTAAGTGCGGCCGTTTATGGCACTCCCCAACGCAATTCAAACGGCTACGATGCCAAAAGATTAAATATGCTGTTGGCTATATTAGAAAAAAAGTGCGGTTTAAAAATGGGATTGCAAGATGTATTCATAAACATTGCAGGAGGACTAAGAATAGAAGACCCAGGAATAGACTTGGGCATAGTAGCAGCCATTGTTTCTAGTTATGAAAATGTTTCGGTTGATAGTAAAATAGCCTTTATTGGCGAAGTAGGACTAAGCGGTGAAATTAGAGCAGTAAACCGAATAGAGCAAAGAATAGCCGAAGCCGAAAAACTAGGTTTTAAAACCGTTTATCTGTCTAAGTTTAACAAACTTCCCTCACACAGTCAAAAAATTAAAATTATACAAGTAAGCAAACTTGACGAAATGCTGAGTTACCTATTTGGATAAAAAAAGGCCTACAAATTTGCAGGCCTTTACATTTCATTTTTAACCATTAAGGTTTAAAAATAGTAACATCATATTCGTATTTTTTTGTGACAGTATTTACCAATACATTATCAACCACCACGTGATATTTGATATCAGCCACCATTGTAGTTTGAATGCCCTGCGGTTCCCAAACAATGGTTTGATCACCATAACCATTATCAGTTTTGGATATAATACTTAAAGTAACATCAGCACCTGTGTTATCAGTCATTTTAACAGTAGCCGCACTAAAATCAACACCAGAATAAAAAGAAGTAGAATTCGGAATACCCAAAGACCATCTTCCATAAACCAAGTCTTGGGGAATAAAGGCAGGTGGATATGCAACATAAGTTGGTGCTGAACTTGGTAATGGATCAGTAGTATGCTCAATACAATGCAAAACAGCCGCATTTGACGTGCTTCCCAAACCATATTCTTTAGCTCTTGAAAATAATATCCATCTTCTGTGTCCAGCAGCCGCATTATTGGAACCATCGTCTTTAACCCAGCCAGCTATACAAGCAGAAGAATGGTAACTTCCCGAACCCCAAGCAATATTGCTTATCCCAGCAGCGTTATATCCTTCGGTAGTATAGCATTTCCAAGTACTAGGAGGGAAATGACTTAACGAATTATTTGAAGTCATCATCAAAGCAGCCTTTTGGCAATCAGAATGCCAAGCACTATTCCATACCATATTGCTTGATAAGCCACAAATTTTGCGGAAATAATTTAATCTAAGTAAACTTCTATCATAAGCAGTTTTAGAAATAGTTCCCTCTGCGCAATTTGCAGAGTTTCCAGTCCAGGCCAATTCGGCATCCGATACCATTGTTGTCAGATACATGTCTTTATAGTCTTTAGTAGCTTGCTCGCGAGGAGTTAATGTAGCGGTAGTGTTCCCTTTGTCGTCTTTTGAACAACCCGAATAAATAATAGCGATTAGTGCTATAATGATGAATGATTTTTTATTGTTTTTCATTTTGTTTTTAAAGTGCTACGATAATAATATATTTTTATAAGAGAAAAGGAATATTCGCCCAAGTAATTCTAATGGTATTAAACAGATTGCAAATTATTACTTATAAAATTTTAACTATCAAAAAAAAGAGTTTAATTGCCATTGTGAAAGTAACAAAGCCATACTTAGTAGGTATTTCGGGCGGTAGCGCCATGGGTAAAACCCTGTTTTTAAACGAATTAAGAGAGTTGTTTAGTGTAGATCAAGTATGTATTGTTTCTCAAGATAATTACTACAAACTAGCATTTGATCATGCTTTAGATGAGAATGGCCACACAAATTATGATTTGCCAGAGTGTATAGATTTGAATGCTTTTGCAAAAGACATTAATGCCCTCCACAAAGGGGAAACCATATATCGCAATGAGTATTTATTTCAACACGAAAACCAATTAGGCCCTTTACTTGAATTTAAACCCGCACCCATCGTGGTTTGCGAGGGTTTATTTATTTTCTACCACGAAGACCTTTTCAAACAATTCGATTTGAAGATATTTATAAATGCTGAGGAGGAAATTGCTTTGAGAAGGAGATTGAAAAGAGACGTAGCCGAAAGAAATATTCCTAAAGATTTTGTGCTATATCAATGGAAGAACCACGTGATGCCTGCCTACCATAAATACTTAGTGCCTTTTATTCAGCAAGCAGATATGATTATTAATAACAACAGTCACTTTAACAATAGCTTAAAAGTTATTGAAAGCCATTTCAGAGAAAAACTTAATTAGTTGCTTTTTTTTATTTGGCAAATTGAGTTGCCATAACAACCCTTACTTTTAATTTTGTTCCTGTAGCCAAAATATCTACCAAATCTTGAATGTTTAGTTCTGCGTCCATACGTAAAACAATGGTCGGGTCGGGCATAGAAGCGGTTTCACGCTTTATTGCATTCTCTAAATCTGCAGGAACAATCAATTTGTTGTTAAGATAATATTCTTTTTCTTTGTTAACAGTAAGGGTAACTTGTTGTTTGTTGAAAGCCACATTGTTTTTAGCTTTTGGAAGCAACACTTTAATTACACTAGGATTTGCCAATGTAGATACGATAAGGAAAAACAGCAACAAGAAGAACATGATATCGTTCAATGATGATGTTGCTACTTCAGCCTCAAATTTTTTTTTACGTCTAAATTTCATGGTTTTAAATTAGCTGTCCAACATATCTACAAAGTCAACGGCAGTTTGCTCCATTCTGTGACTAAATCTATCAATCATACTATTTAAAATATGGTAACCTACATAAGCCATAACACCTACGATAAGACCCGCACATGAAGTAATCATTTTTTGATACAAACCATTAGCAATAACGCTAATGTCAAAATTGTTGCTTACCGATATATCAAAAAAGATTTTAATAATACCCAAAATGGTTCCGATAAAACCAAGCATGGGAGCAATACCAGCCGTGATACCCAAGAAGGTAAGATTTTTTTCAAGTTTCGATATTTCTAAAGAGGCCATACTTTCCATAGCACTTTCAATATCCTTAATTGGTTTACCTAAGCGCATTACTCCCTTTTCAACCACTCTGCTAATTGGAGAATTCACTCTTTGGCAATATGCGATAGATGCTTTCACATCGCCCTTGGCTAGTAAGTCTTTTAGGTTGTGTAAAAAATTACTTTCATGCTTTCCAGCGCTCCTAATGTATACAAATCTCTCAATTATAAAGTATATGCTAAGAACCGAAAGAAGGCCTATAGGTATCATGATAATACCGCCTTTTCCTAACATATCTAATAAACTTAAACTCTGGTTTTCCATATTGTATATTATAGTGATTTAAACAAAAACGAAACTAATCGGGCAATTGGTATAAAACTTTTGCAGTTACAAACACATTGTTTAAAGCAAACCCCTTTTTTCTAATAAATTGAGCAAAAACAATTGCTTAAAATGTAGAAGTTGATTTTGCGAAAATTATAAAAATTAAAGTTAACAGGCTGATTTTATGAATATTTAAAAACTTTGCTTTTAGAGATGCCAAAACATATATTTGCCGTCCTTATAAAAATTAAGAATTATTAACAGAACACACACATAAAATGAAAAGTAAAGGAGCCGTTAAATTTTTTGCCATTGCCCTTGCGGTAGTTAGCATTTTTCAGCTATCGTTTACATGGGTAACGTACCGTGCTGAACAGAAAGCTAAAGATTTTGCCAATGGTGATTTAGTAAAAGAAAGGTATTATTTAGACTCAATCAGCCGCGATGTTATTTACAACATAGGCTTTGCTAAATATACTTATTTGCAATGTAAAGAACGTGAACTAAACTTAGGACTTGACTTACAGGGTGGTATGAATGTAACCCTTGAGGTAAGTTTAAGTGATTTAGTAAAAGCGTTAGCAAACAACAACCCTGATGCTGCTTTCAACAAAGCTGTTGAGGCCGCAAAAGAGAAACAAAAAACCAGCACAAAAGATTATATCACTCTTTTCAACGAGTCGTATAACGAGATTGCTCCTGGTGGAAAGTTGTCTGCCATATTTGCTAATCCATCAAATAAAGAGAAAATCAAATTAGCTTCAACAAATGACGAAGTTATTAAATATGTGCGTGAAGAAGCAAATGGTGCAATCGACCGTTCGTTTCAAATTCTTCGTTCACGTATCGATAAATTTGGTGTAACCCAACCGAACATTCAAAAATTAGAAGGTTCAGGTCGTATTTTGGTTGAATTGCCAGGTGTTGACAATCCAAACCGTGTGCGCAAGTTATTACAAGGTTCTGCAAAACTTGAATTCTACGAAACTTTTGATAATCCAGAAGGTTTTAAATATTTATCAGCAGCTAATGATATTTTGAAAAAATTAAATATCACTGAAGTTAAAACCGATACAGCCGCTTCAACAGAAGTAGCCGCAGATACTACAAAAAGTGCTTTGGCTAGCCTTGGCGGAAGCAAAGCAGAGCCTGTTAAAACCGATTCGACAAAAGCTAAAAAAGATACTGCTGCTGCACAAGCTAAGAGTTTCGAGGAATTCTCTAAAGAAAATCCTTTGTTTGCTTATTTGCGTCCTTATGCTGATGACAAAGGAACTTTGGTTGAAAAGGGTTCATCAGTTGGTACAGCTGCTATCAGAGACACAGCTCGTATCAATACTTTGCTAAACCGACCTGAAGTAAGATCTGTACTTCCTTCAAACGTAAAATTTGCTTGGGAATACAAAGCAATTGGCGAAAACGGAGTTGCTGTTATTATGCATGCATTAAAAACAGGCCGTGATGGTGGCGCTTCATTAACTGGTGATAAAGTAGTTGATGCCCGCAGAGATATTTCTCAAACAGGTCAAGTAGAAGTAAGCATGACCATGAACGGTGAAGGTGCTAAAATCTGGAAAAATTTAACTAAAGCGAATATTGGACATTCCATCGCGATCGTGTTGGATGATGTAGTTTACTCCTCTCCAAATGTACAAAACGAAATCCCTAACGGACGCTCATCTATCACTGGAAGCTACACACAAGAAGAAGCAGGTGATTTAGCAAATATTTTGAAAAGCGGTAAATTACCTGCCCCTACAAGAATCGTAGGTGAGGCAGTAGTAGGACCAACTTTAGGAAAAGAAGCAATCACATCTGGATTGATTTCTTTTGTAATTGCTTTGATAGCTATCTTATTATTCATGGGCTTCTATTACAACAAAGCGGGTTGGGTTGCCGATTTAGCTTTGTTTGCTAACGTATTCTTCGTGGTAGGTGTACTTACCTCTTTGGGTGCTGTGTTAACTTTGCCTGGTATTGCTGGTATCGTGCTTACCATTGGTATGTCGGTGGATGCAAACATTCTAATTTTTGAGCGTGTACGAGAGGAATTACACCACGGTGGGAAAAATATTAAAAATGGTATTGCCGATGGTTTCTCACATGCTATGTCATCTATCTTAGACTCTAACGTTACGACCTTGTTATTAGGTATAATCCTTTATGTGTTTGGAACAGGCCCAATTCAAGGTTTTGCTACAACCCTTATCATTGGTATTATCTCATCAATGTTTTGTGCAATATTCATCACACGTTTGATGTTTGATTATTTGTTAGAGAAAAATAGCGTTATCACTTTTTGGACTAAAGCTACCGAAAACACATTTAAAAACATCAATATAAATTTTGTTGGTAACCGTATGCGTTACTATATGTTCTCAGCTGTTATTATTGGTTTGGGTGTTGTGTTCTTCTTTGTAAATCACGGTTTCCATTTTGGTGTTGATTTCAAAGGTGGTCGTATGTATGTAGTACGTTTTGAAAAAGCGATGGAAACAGAAGCTATCAAAACAAACTTGCGTGAATCTTTGGGCGATGCTCCTGACGTGAAAACATATGGTAGCGATTTTGATCAAAAAATCACCACATCATACCTAATTGAAGACCAAGCTGAAGATGCTGAACAAAAAGTACAAGCTGCGTTGAAAACAGGATTAGATAAATTTGGTGTTAAATACGAAATTATTAGTTCTAATAAAGTGGGTGAAACGGTTTCGGCTGATATAAAATCGAAAGCATTGTATGCGATTGTTTTTTCTTGTATCTTGATGTTTGTTTACATCTTGGTACGATTTAAAAAATGGCAGTATGGTTTAGGTGCGGTGGCTGCTTTGGTGCATGACGTTTTAGTGGTATTAAGTTGCTACGTGATTTTCGAAAACATCATGCCTTTCTCATTAGAGATTAACCAAGATTTTATAGCTGCAATCCTTACGGTAATGGGTTATTCGATGACTGATACCGTGGTGGTGTTTGACCGTATTCGTGAGTACTTAACCATTAGGAATAAAACCGAACTGGCTCATGACGAAAGAAACGCTGTTATTAATAATGCTTTGAATACTACTTTAAGTCGTACCATCAACACATCATTAACAATCTTCTTTGTAATTCTATCTATCTTCATCTTTGGTGGCGATACTATCAGAGGATTCTCATTCGCCTTGTTAATAGGTATCGTAATTGGTACTTATTCATCAATCTGTATTGCAACTCCAATTGTAATCGATTTTGATAAAACAAGTAAGAAATAATTACATTTAACCATCGAAAAGCCTTCAGGAAACTGGGGGCTTTTTTGTTAACAAAGATTTAATGTTACCTTATATGAAAAATTGTTTTATTTGAATAAAAAATCGTATGATAAGAAATCTACTTATGTTGTTTGCATTGCTTTATGTAATAAAATCAACAGCACAAACCGAAAACACAACAACTACTCCAGAAGAACAACCTACCAAAGGTGGCCTTTTAGGTGGTTGGTCGATAAGCGTGGGTGCGGGCACTTTGGGCTTTGGAGGAACAATTAACTGACTCGTCCTAAAAAAAGTTTACAGATTAATTGATTAATCCTGCCATTAGTTTACAGTTTGATTTTAATCCTGCAATGGGTTTACAATGATAGTTTGTTTTCGATAATAGTTTTTCCATAATCTTTCTGTTTTTATATTAGATGTTGCATGATGAATTTGATTAGGTGTTAAGTTTCCAATGCTCATATGAGGTCTGTCGTTATTATATAATTCAACCACATTTCTGAGAAGTTCTTTTGCATCATTAATGTTGTCAATATCATAATTTTCTAAGTATTCATCCTTTATTATGCCATTCACTCTTTCGGCAATAGCATTCTCCAAAGGGTCTCCATTTTCGGTCATACTGATATTAATTTTATAATCCTGCAATAGCTTTACATAAGCATGGCTACAATATTGAAGTCCTCTATCGCTGTGATGGGTTAGACTCAAATGGCTCTCTGCCCCCAAGGCTGAGAGAGCCATTTGCAAAGCCTTTATACTTTCTACTGCTTCCAGTGTTTCTGCTACCTGGTAGCCAACAATTTTATGAGAATAAGCATCGGTTATAAAACTTATGTATAGATGTTCTCCTGTGTTAATTTTCCAATAAGTAATATCACTTACCCATAGTTGATTAATTCCTGTTGGAGTAAATTCTCTGATAAGATTGGGATACTTTCTGAGCCAATGATGGGAGTTGGTAGTGTGCATTCTTCGTTTACGTTTTCGTATAAGAAGATGATTAACCGAAAGCATATTAAACAAAGCATCTCTACCCATTTTGATACTATGTTCTAACATAAACGGATGCAACATTTCGTACAGTTTCCTTGTACCTATTCTACGATGATACATGCGTATTTCTCGCACTTTTTTTATTATCAACTCCTCTTCTAATGTGCTTGAAATTCCTTCCCAATTATTTTGATAATAAGCCTGTCTGGTTACACCAAACCACCCACATAGCTTGGCTAGTCCTATGTGTTTGAAATTTATTTTCATCATTTCTATGGTTTGGTATTGAGCTTTTTTCTGATTGGAATTTTAAACTCCCTTTCTGCAATGTCAACCATAGTTGAAAAAGCTATTGCCTTTAACTCCGCATCTTTTAATTGCTTTTCTAATTCTGCAATTCTTTTTTGTAACTGAAGTGTTTCAAAATCTTTTTCTGATAGCTCTTTCTTTGCCATTGTTGCTAATCTATTAGGCTCAATAATACCAAATCTAGAGGGATTATTATCCTCATATCCTAACTTTCGCATCCATCTTAACAATGCTCCATGGTCGGATGTATTGCCAGTGTACTTTTTCCATATAGCATTTTTAGTACTGTTACCTTTAAGGTATTCTTGAATGATTTGGTGTCGTTCCGATTCTCTAAAATAGCTGCTCGGTTTTTTTATGATTATCTTTTCCATATTTTACACTTTTTAGTGTAAACCTATTTTAGGACAAGACAAATGATGGAAAGCCAGATAATATATTGCATTTAGACCACTTTGAATTTCTAGGTATTTACTATCATTTTTTACACGAAACAATCTCAACCATTCAAAGCCAATTAGGCTACACTAGCTT
>CAIVPY010000160.1 GCA_903907885.1 uncultured Bacteroidota bacterium | reverse complement strand
TTAAGTAGGTTTAATAAAAAACATTTTTACTTAGATAAAAATATTAGAACCTATAACCAATTAATCTTTACTACCCTTTTCGCCTACAAATTGCTCGTGCGGGTATTTAAACAATACGTTAAATGTAGTTAAGCTACCGTATATTTTTGTTATGTATTGTTGCATATTTATTTTGTCTTCATCTGTAAGCACATCATGGGCATTGATGCGTTGTTCTAACACTCGAAGCCTATCTCGAAGCATCACTATTTTTCTAAAAAAGCTATCAATAGGTATTTCTTTTGGCTGCATGTTTTTATCTCCAGGATACAAAATCATCTTTCCACCCATCCATTTTTGACCCAAGCTTACGTTTTCTTGAATATCGGCCCATCTACGAAGAATGCCAACCAATGTTTTTTCTAACTCGGCATTGCTTATAAGGTCTTCAGGAGCCTCTACAGCTTCAATTATTTCGAGCGAATGTTGTGTTCTTGATATTTCTTTGGCACCCTCTTTAATAAAAGTAATATAGTAAGTACTGGGTTTTATATTGATAATCACTCCATCGCCATAATCGTGATGTCTAACACGACTTCCTATTCCTAAATTTTCCATTATAAATGTGTATTTATTTTTGTTTAGCAAAATAACAGAATTTATTTTATTATGCTTTTATTTGCTCAAAAACTCTTAAATGATAATATCAGATAAAAAAATATTAGAAGAAATAGAATTAGGAAATATATTGATTGAGCCTTTCAGACGCGAGTGTTTGGGAACTAATTCGTATGATGTGCATTTGGGTAGGCATTTAGCTACTTACAAAGACAGAGTCTTAGATGCCAAAGAACATAACAAAATTGACACATTCGAGATTCCGCCTGAAGGTTTTGTGTTGCAACCTAATACTTTGTATTTAGGAGTTACAGCTGAATATACTGAAACACATAAACATGTTCCGTTTTTAGAAGGAAAATCAAGCACAGGCCGGTTGGGAATAGATATTCATGCTACTGCTGGCAAAGGTGATGTAGGGTTTTGCAATACATGGACATTGGAAATAAGCTGTGCTCAACCTGTAAGGATATATGCAGGTATGCCTGTAGGCCAATTGATTTACTTTGTGGTAGAAGGCGAAATTGAAGTGATGTATAACACTAAAAAAGGAGCTAAATACAATAAGCGTGGTGTAAAGCCAGTTGAAAGCATGATGTGGAAGAATAAATTTTAATAAGCCCATTTATAGAGCATTTTTTCATGCTATAAATAATCAAAGAAGCTTTTCTATACTCTACCAAAAACAAAATGTTTTGACAAATTATATTTTACTCTGAAGCCTTTGCATAGGCAATAATATGTCCATCAAAATCGGCAAGATAACCAACTGTATCACCCCAATCTCTTGGCTGAATTTGGCTAACTAATTTTGCACCCTTATTAATCGCAATCACAAATGCCTCCTCAATATTTTCAACTCTAAAATATAGTTCACATCTTGGTATTCCATTTCCCGAATTAGGGTGCGGTGTTTTGTTTGATAATATTTTGGCTATTCCATTTTCGGGCATAAGTCCAAGTAATAAATCATTGCTTAGCTTGAATTCAGACATACCTGGTACATCTAAACTTGGTTCTATTTGAAGAATTGAGGCGTAAAAATCTCTGCTTCTTTGTTGGTTGGCAACGTATAAAATTATTTCAAACTTGGGTCTATTCATAATTTTAATATTTAAAGCTTATGACTACATTTTAAACTTGCGCAAACTATAGGTTAAAGTAATTAAAAAATACTGCTTTAGTATATTGCTTCTTGTATCTTCTACATAGGTTTCTGTTACATTGCGACTCACATTGTTATTTTGATTCAGTAAATCATACACACTCAACTTGGCTTCTAGTGCTTGGTTTTTTAAGAATTTATAAGCTATTGACGCATTACACAGTGTGAAATTTTGATTGTAACCTTGGCTTAATCCAGTGTAAAGCGTTTGAGTGATATTGGTATTGAATACAATTTTTTTGTAAATAACATAGTTTAATTTGAAGCCTGCGGTATGATTGAAATAATTGTTGTTAGCACCTTTTTGAATGGTGTTTTCAACAATGTTGTAGGTGCTATTGTAACTAATATTAAAATCAAGGTATTCGCTCACATTACTTGCTACTGTTATCCCTTGATTTAGGTTAAATGTATTTGCATAATTTATTGCATTATTAATCAAACCAGGAGTGCGGCTATAGCTTAATCCTGCATTTATATTGATATTGCTCTTTATTGATTTTAAAGGAAAACCATAAAGCAAATAAGCTCTGGCATTCCAGTAACCGTCTATATTAGTTGGCTTGGTTAATTGAGAACCTTTTCTAATTTTAACATTATCAATGCTTGTATCTTGTGATGGTAAAAATGTTTGATTAGCAATATAATCTTGGGTCATTTGACCGTTTAAAAACATAAAAAAACTAGTACCCTTTGCCATGTTAGTGTGCCCAAAACGAGCCATAGCAAAGTGGGTATAATCTTGCCTTAGGTTTGCATTACCAGTAGATAGTAATACTGGATTGCTGTTGTTAATAACCGTTTGTAGCTGTGTTATACTTGGTGCATTGGCCGATGTTCTATAGTTAACACGCAAGTTGGTTGCTGTCGAAAATTTGTAATTAAATTGTATTTGAGGTAATATGTTTTGGAAATACTTTTCGGTTTTAAAATCAGTAGGGTATTGTTGCGAGCCTTGCAAATGCGATTGTTGAGCATTAACAGTAGCAGTTAAGTTTGTGTTTTTGTAATTGAAAACATAGCTTAAACCACCTCTTTGAATGGTGTAATCAAAATTGTATTTGTTAGAAAGGTTATAGTTTAAAATACTGTATGAACTATCAATTGTATTATAGTTTTTTGTTGTCTTGTCGCTTATATTGTAGTTGTATGATGGGCTGTAGCTAATCTGCACTTGGCTATATTTGCCAAAGGCTTCAGTATAACTAATGTTGCCTGAATGGGTGTAACCAAAAGTGTTTTGTGTGGTGAATTGATTGTTTATTATAGTAGTATCAACTGTTGAATTCATAAATTGACTGTTTGATATTAATTTAGAGTTACCCCATTTGTCATTCAAGTCAGTTCCATAAGTAAATGAAATGGTTCTACCATATTTTAAAAATTTATGACGATACAAGATTTCGTTTTTGAATGAATACCCATCACTCACTGCATTATTGATATTTGAAGTGCTACTAATGGTTTTGTCGCCAATGCTATTTCCAGCATTTGTTATGGAATTGGAGCTATAATTTTGGAAGCTCAGTCTAGGTGTAAATATGAAAGCATTGTTTGTATCAGGGTTATACTCCAACCTGAAATTAATTCTGTTATTTGTATTTGTTGAATTGTTAGTCGGACTATTTTCGGTATATACTACACCACTATCTTTCGAGTTAAAATAGGTTCGTTTTAAATCACTATTTACTTCATTATTTATTTGATTAAAGAAATAACTTCCAGATACCTTTATTTTTTTTGTCCATTCATCTGTATAATTTAAACCTATTGCGTGACTTGTAGCAATACCATTTTGTTGGTTCACAATAAAATTACCCATCCCGCTATTTTGTAACATATAATTAGAGGCTCCCGCAGGCATATTTCCTCCCATACCCCGCATCCCTCCGCCACCTCCTCTGTTTCCCCCGCCACCACCCATTACACCCATCAAATCTTGCATGCTAAAGTTTTGTTGGTTGATGTTATTACTAAATCCTAATACAGAAATTCTTCTTTCTCCACTAAAATAGTTATAATTTATACCCGAATTAAAAATATCTAACGGCTTATTAAAATAGCCCACTCCTCCATAGAATTTTCCAAATTGACCTTCAGATTTTCCACGTTTTGATGTGATGTTGATAGTCTTTTGAGCATTGCCATCATCCACGCCTGTGAAACGAGATTGGTCGCTTTGTCTATCAAAAACCTGTATTTTATCTACCATTTCGGCTGGTAGGTTTCTTAATGCCATCGATGGATCATCGCCAAAAAAATCTTTTCCATCCAATAAAACCTTTTGAACTTGTTCGCCTTGTGCTTTTACAGTTCCATTTTCGTTTGTAACCCCTGGCATTTTGCTTACTAAGTCTTCAACACTAGCATCTCTGTGGGTCTTATAAGCAGCTGCATTATATTGCACAGTATCGCCTTTTTGTTCGGCACGTATTTGAGCAGCATCAATATTTATATCTTTTAATTTTTCGCTCTTAGGCGAAAGTTGAACATTTATTATTTCATTTACATTGCTTATATTTATTCTTTTTATATTGGGGCTATAACCTAAATAGGTGAATTTTATTAAATAAAATCCATCACTCAATCCATCAAATTTGTAAATGCCTTCTGCATTGCTTACTGTGTTGCTTTTTTTGCTAGTGTCAGGCAAATGAATGAGCGTTATGCTAACTCCTGGAAGGACTATTTTGTCGTTAGCGTCAGTAATTTTGCCACTTATGCTAACCGATTGGCTTCTAACAGACACACTTAAAAGGGTGAAAAGTAAAATTAAAAAGTAAAATTTCTTTATCATAAATGTTAACTATAGTTTGGCAAAGAAAGTAGAATACTTTGCATCATTTAGGTTTAAATGCTATTTTAATGTTTGTGTTAATTTCGATTTGTAATGAGAAAAAAAAAGCGACTCAATTCAGTTCGAGTCGCTTTTATATGAATGGTTTAATAGAATTTATATGATAAACTCAGATTTGAAAATATCGTGGTTAGGGTTTACACAAAACACTGGAACATTGCCAGCATCATTCACTATTTGTTGAGCATAAGTTTCAATAATGTATTCCCTTATTGTTTTATCTTCAGATTGGGTCATAATCATAATTAAATCAGCTCCAATAGCTTCGGCATAATTTAAAGTAATTGAAGCAAAATCATCGTTACTATCCATCATCTTTTCGTCATAAGCAACTCCACTTTCGGTTAGTAATGACTTTATTTGATTAAGATTAGCCATCATTTTATTATTTAAAAACTCATCGCTCATGCTGTAAGTTAATATATGAATAGTAGAATGATATGATTTAGCCAAATGAATAGCCCATTTTACTTTTTGTTTTGATTCAGATGTTAGGTCTAATGGGAAAACGATATTCTTATACGCATTAGGGTTTTTATCTGTTTTTACAACAATAACAGGTATAGTTGAATAACTTATTACCCTTGATGCGTTACTACCTATAATACGCTCAACACCACTAGCACCATGTGTTCCCATAATAATACAATCGCAGCCATATTCGCTTGCTGTTTCAATTATGGTTTTATAAATTTTGCCAATTTTAGCTGAGGTTTTACAGTTTACACCATACTTTTCTTTAATCTCAATAGCCTTTTCATTTAGTTTATGCAACAAAGCCTCTTTAGCCAATTCATCTTTAACTTCATTTTTGCTAAAACTAAATACAGAGCTTAAAAAATCATCCTCTAAAATATTTAGCAATACAAGATCATTGTCAAAGTGTTTTGCAAGCTGAACGGCATGATTAAGAGCGTTTAAAGAGATTTCCGAAAAATCAACAGGAACTAACATGATGTTTTTCTTTTTTTGAATGCTTTCCATGAAAAAATAGTTTTTATTAATTTGCCCACGAAGGTAAACTTTTTAACGATATTGCCTGCCTTAAAATAATAATTTCAATATCCATGATACATGTTATTCCTGAATCTGAGCTTATTCTAAATGCTGATGGCTCTGTTTACCACCTAAATTTACATCCTGAAGACATTGCTGATGACATTATCATTGTTGGCGATCCTGATAGAGTTGAAAAGGTTTCTAAGCATTTTGATAAAATAGAATTGAAAAAACAAAAACGTGAGTTTATAACACACACTGGAACCATAGGTGATAGGCGTGTTACTGTTCTTTCTACAGGTATTGGTACTGATAATATTGATATTGT
>CAIVPY010000159.1 GCA_903907885.1 uncultured Bacteroidota bacterium | reverse complement strand
TTTGTTTTTTGAAAGTTTTATTGGCCTTGTTTAAAAAATCTTTGATCGATAGCTTTGTTTCTAGAATATCCTTGCCCAATTGATCATCAATAGCTTTTGCCTCATCTATCAATCGTTGAAACAACTCTTCAATTTGTTGTGTGTGAGTATGAAAACTAGATTCTGATTTCAATTTTACAAACTTGTCTAACAGGATAGGTTCGTTTGTAAAGAAATCGGATAGCGGAAGTCCTGATTTTTCTATTTTGCTTTTTAGACTTGAACCCATTAAAAGAAATGAATTGCGTTGCATAACAACTGGATATGGAACCTCATAACTATTAAAAACGTTCTTTAGTTGCAGCCAATAAGCTACTTCGGCTGGGCCTCCGATATAGGCCAAATTGGGTAAAATAAGTTCTTGATAAACCGGACGCAAAACCACATTGGGACTAAACAATTCCGGTTTACTTTCAATCAAGTTTTCAATTTCTGCTCTTGTGAAAAGGATATCTGTATCTTGTAATTTATACTCATCACCTTCGGGTTTTATAAGTTTACGACCTAATTCATCATGTAGGTAAAAGAAATTTATTTCTCGTCCATTGATTTGAAGTTTATAGCTTTTGCTGAGTTCTTCATTCGTTTTTTGAATGGATTGAAAACTTTGCCGTTCTAATATATCTGCTTTAATAATTGGTTTTAACTCATTTTTTAGCTTTGTATTATCAGCATCTATTATCAAAAGTCCTTCGCTAGCAAATAGTTGATGAACCAGTCTTCTTGTAGCTTGGCTAAGGTTGTATTTATCATTGTAACTCGACTCAAGAAGCTCACTCCAATATTTAGCCTTTGCCTTGCTACCAAGCATCAGTTCAATATTATACATATCTTCTTTCAGCCCATCAAGATTGAGCCTTCCAACAGGTTGCTGATACGATTGTTTATTCCATTTTATTTCTTTTCCGAATAGATTAATTGAGCTGATTTCTTCAAAATCATGGTCCTCACTTGCCATCCAAAATACGGGAACAAAATTTTTATCCGAGTATTTTTCATTGAGTTGCTTGGCTAAATTGATGGCAGTAACAATCTTATATATGAAGTATAATGGACCTGTAAAAATGGATAATTGGTGACCTGTTGTTACCGTGTATGTGTTTTCGTTTTTTAGGCTTTCAATTTTAGAAATGCTTAACTGCGATAGTTCTAATTCAGAATCCTTGTATTGCTCCAACAAAACATCTGAAAGTAATTTTCTTTTCTCTTGACTAAAGCTTTTGTTTTTTATGACTTCAGCAAAAGAATCAATATTTGGGCTATATTGGTAAAAACCTTTTAGCGAATCTTTTTCGTTAAGATAGTCAATGCTTATTTGAGGAAGTAATCCTGTTTCGGTTAATTTCATTAATTAGATAGGTTTAGCTTGTTAAAGAAAATCTGATTGCAGAAGGCTTACACTATTTCGCCATACAAATCAAAATCCTCGGCATGGGTTATTTTAACATTAGCAAAATCTCCAATTTTAGCGTAGAATTTTTTAGCATCCACCAACACTTCATTGTCAACCTCCGGGCTATCAAATTCAGTCCTTCCCACCCACATACCATTTTCTTTTCTATCAAACAATACCCTGAAAGTTTTGCCAATCTTCTCTTGGTTTATCTCAGCTGAAATGCCTTGTTGAATCTCCATGATAAGGGCAGCACGCTCTTCTTTTACTTCTTGCGGCACATCATCCACCATAGTGCCTGCATGTGTTCCATCTTCATGACTATAGGTGAAAATACCAAGTCTATCAAATCGATTGCATTTAACAAATTCGCATAAATCTTCAAAGTCTTGCTCGGTTTCGCCTGGATGACCAGCTATCAAAGTAGTTCTAATAGCAATACCAGGAACTTTTGCTCGGATATTGTCAACTACTTCTTGTGTTCTGGTAGTGGTTATCCCTCTACGCATTATTTTCAGCATATTGTCGCTGGTATGTTGCAAAGGGATGTCGATATATTTACAAATATTTTTTCTTTCAGCCATTACTTCTAAAGCATCCAAAGGAAATTGACTTGGGTAGGCATAATGCAACCTGATCCATTCTGCACCTTCAATGTCTGAGATACGTCTTAATAATTCAGCTAATTTTCTTTCGCCATACAAATCCAGTCCATAATAGGTGCTATCTTGGGCTATGAGCAATATTTCTTTAGTGCCTTTTTTAACCAAATTTTTAACTTCCGTTTCAATTTCTTCAAAAGATTTAGAAACATGTTTGCCCCTCATGATGGGTATGGCACAGAAAGAGCAAGGTCTATCGCAGCCTTCAGCAATTTTCAAATATGCATAATGGCTAGGTGTGGTTAGTAATCTTTCTCCAATAAGTTCATGTTTGTAATCCGCACCTAAGGTTTTAAGTAATTGAGGCAAATGAAGTGTACCGAAATATTCATCCACATCTGGAATTTCTTTTTCCAAATCAGGTTTATACCTCTGACTTAAGCAGCCTGTTACATATAATTTGTCAATCTCTCCTGCTTGTTTGGCCTCAGCATACCTAAGAATGGTGTCAATGCTTTCTTGCTTGGCATTGTCTATAAAACCACAGGTATTTATTACTACTATATTGGCATCATCCTTAGCCGACTCGTGAGTAACATCAAAATCGTTTGCTTTAAGTTGGCTGTATAACACTTCGCTGTCAACAATATTTTTGCTACAGCCAAGCGTAATGATGTTTATTTTATCTTGCTTTTTGTTTTTTGTTTTCATGTATAATAATACTGAAAGTGACTGAAAATAATGGCCAATTCAGTTAGCTTAGCTCTTGAACAACGAATCTACGAATTCGTGTTTATTGAATAATTGAAGATCATCAATACCTTCGCCTACACCTATATATTTCACAGGTATTTTAAACTGGTCGGCTACGCCAATCACTACACCACCTTTGGCTGTACCATCTAATTTTGTTAATGCAAGGGCATTTACTTCGGTAGCGGCTGTAAATTGTTTGGCTTGTTCAAAGGCATTTTGCCCGGTTGAAGCATCCAATACCAAAAGTATTTCATGGGGAGTGCCATCCAAAACCTTACTCATCACACGTTTGATTTTGGATAATTCGGTCATTAAGTTGATTTTATTGTGCAATCGGCCTGCTGTATCAATAATACAAACATCAGCTCCATTGTCAACAGCATATTTCACGGCATCAAAAGCAACTGAAGCCGGGTCGGTGTTCATGCCATGTTCTACCACATGCACATCATTACGCTCACCCCATATTTTCAATTGTTGAACGGCAGCAGCTCTAAATGTATCACCAGCACCTAAAACTACTTTCTTTCCTGCTTTTTTAAATTGGTTGGCTAGTTTACCTATGGTGGTTGTTTTTCCTTCTCCGTTCACCCCAACAACCATTATTACGTAAGGTTTTTTACCTTGCAAATCGCTAAAGTCCACAGGGATTTCGCTTTTGTTTTCATCTAATAAGAGGGCAATTTCTTGTCGAAGTAG
>CAIVPY010000158.1 GCA_903907885.1 uncultured Bacteroidota bacterium | reverse complement strand
TTAATAAAAATAACAAAACAAGTTTTAGATAATAATATTATCAATATATAATTATAGAAGATTAATTGTTAGATAATTAAACATTATTTATTTGGATTGTATTCGTACACCACTTGATAAGGTATTTTTCTTAACTCAGAAGAAATCTGACCAATACTAAGTGACTCATACTGAGGGGTTGGCTCACATACGGAATATTTCCTACCTTTATAAACTATTGGTTTTCCCACAGGTTTGTCAAATGAAATGGCTATGGTTACATGTGTTGGGTATAGTAGAGTAATCATAGGCAAGTTGTAAATTTCTTTAACAAGGTAAAAGAACAATCCCACCCTATCGTCACAATCACTATGGTCGCTAAGCAAAGTTAGTTCGGGCGATAATCTTTTCTCTTTACCATAATTATCCTGATCGCTCTCGTACGAAAAGGCATAACGGGTAAAATCCATCAAATATTCAACACCTTCTTTTTGACTCATTCCCTGCAAGTTGCTTTTTAATGTTAAAATCAGTGAACTGTAAGTCTCTTTGCTTAGAGGAATATTAAAATATGAATCGAAATCAACAACAGGATAATTGGCGAAAATTGTATTTAACTGTGGATTGATTTTAATTTTAAACTCGTATGCATTCTCATGGTAATCAAAATGAATGTCTTTTTCGGCATATGTGTTTGACTTAAAGTCGGGCAATTGGCTTATCTTATACGAGAACGCATTCACTGCTTTGGCAATAGCAATCTCTACCTCTAATACTGTAAGCTTCTCAAAATCTGTTTTGATATAATCATGGCGATTTAAGCACACATATTGCTTATTATTTTTCACATAAAAAGGAATGTCATATATATTCTCATCACTCCGTATATAAAATAGCAACTGTTGTCCTCCTATTGCTAAGTGAACGTCATAGCCGCTTTTAGCCATCACAAACCACTTATACAAAGTATAACGATAGTAGTTATCATCTTTAGGGCTTATTTGTTGTACTACTTTACGAACAAGTTGGTAATAAAACCAATCATTAAGGTTATGATTTTGCTTATATTTAAGTAATGATTGAACGGTCTCAACATATTGACTTGCATTGACCGAAGAATAACAATCTTTAATATTCGCATCCGATAAAGGCTTATTAAATTCAATAAATAATGAATGGTCAACAGGAATTTCAATACTGTCACTATAAAAATCAATGTTCAACTGTTGCTTATTCCACTGCGCACAAGAACTTGTTGAATGAAAAATCATCCAAGTCGCTGTGAGTAAAATAAGAATCCTGATTTTCATTGTGTCAATAAATTTACTTAACAAATATAGTAAAATTTAACAATTAGTTAACATTGAAACGAAATTGGTGAAAAATCATAAGAAGTATACAAAATTGGACTGTCTATTTGACAAGACTAACATATAACTAGTCTACCTTAGAGATAACTTGCTATAAAAAAACTATAGTATATAGTTTTAATTATCAAGTTTTTAATAGGTATTATCTAATCTTTTAATTTAGATAATATGCTATTTTCAATATCTCGAATGCGTTCAGTTAATTGGTTTTGCTTTTGACCCATTTTTGTAATGTTATGACTCAAAGTTTGCAAATGAGCAATCTCCTCATATAGAATTTTGTGGTAATCAAGTACCTGATTAATGCCACTCTGAAACCCAGCTAATTCAGCAGATACCGATTTTAATTGCTCTAATTCGCTTGTCATATCTATGCTTTTAGGCTTATTCCGCTTCATATCCCCAGTGCCATGTAGCAACCAATCAGGATTTAAATCGGTAAAATGTGCAAGTATTTTTTGAATCATATCTAAGCCAGGCTTGTTTCGACCACTGCTGATATGAGTTAGTATTGAAAGCGAAATGCCCAACTCTAAAGCAAACTGACTCTTGCTGTAGTTATAAGCATCTAGCAAATGTATCACACGTTTATTGATATCTTCTATCATCTGATTATTAATTAGTTAATACAATTGTAAAATATAGGCTTTACAATTCTGTACGAGAATTGAGCACAAATGTAAAGCGCAAACATATGTAAATACAAATGTAAAATCACCTATTTTTTATTTATAAACTTAAACATCAAATAGGTATATACAATATCTTGATTATCAATTATGTATGTAAACAGAAAATATATAAAAATACGTTTGTAAATTTATCTAATTCTAACTTTACATTTGAAAACATGGTGCTATTTTCAATAAAACGTAACTATAGTATGACAAAACTGCATAGCTCCATCCTACCCTATTATTTTAGAATGAAATCTATTTTTGTAAATGAAAATGAAATTATTTGACTACTAAATTATCCTAATCGCTAAGAATTGAATAAAATGCAGTTAGATATTTTTGAAAGCTTTTACTCGATTATAGGAAATCTAAGAAATAGTTGTTTTACTTAAATTGGGCTTATATAAGATTTATAAGTTTGAGAAGGTTAGAGTTGGATCAAGTCAAGAATTCAGATTCTGTTATAGGACTTGGCTGTGAATACATGAAAACAATTATAAATAGCCTTCGTTAGTATTCTATTTGCAACTCGAAAATCCTCTGCAAATCGCTAATTAATGGGTTTTTTTGAGCCATTAGCTTAAATTTTTGTTCAGCCGTTAAAAGTCTGTTTTCGGTTGGATTGTTATTACTAATTTCGTAATCAAACTCAAAAGTATTGCTTTTTAATCGACTTCTGAAGAAAGGCAAAACAGATAATCTTTCAGCCTCAAACATTTCCTTTTCAAGGTTGCTAAATAAGGTAATCTTCACCTTATCT
>CAIVPY010000157.1 GCA_903907885.1 uncultured Bacteroidota bacterium | reverse complement strand
TCTATTTGTAAACCTAAACCATATCCAGTAAATACTGAGTTAAATACATTTAATTGAGAGCCTCTACGGATACGTAAACCTTTACCGCCATCTCCATTAGCAAAAGCTTTGTAACCAGAAGCCAAAGTTCCGTTATAATTAGTGCGGGGACCAACGCAAGTTACATTTGAAAAAGTTGCTTTAGTACGTGGCAATGAATAATATGTAGGGAAAACACCATTAGCTGTATTGTCATTGTTATCTGATTCAAAACCTTCAGAAGTTGAAATTGAAGGGTTATCTGCAATTGAAGGATCACGCATACTTAATGCAAATTGTACTGTTCCTGAATAACCATTATCTGTATCAAAATCATCATCTAATGCACGATAAACAATTAGATTTTTGCAATTAACTGTTCCACCAAACCATTCGATTCCATCATCACCAGAGTATGAGGTTTGAAGGTACTCCACTGTTGTACCATTACCTACACCAGCTAAGGTTAAACCATTGGTTTCGTTATTTGGAGCAAAGGCAATACCTGAAAATTCTATACGTACATAACGTAAGATACCTGAATTATCAGTTGGCACATTACCCCCAAATAAACCGGCAGTTCCAAATAAACCACCTTCAACTTGGCCATATCCTACAGGAAAATTAACTGGAGCACGACCACAAATAATCACTCCACCCCAATCACCAGTTGCTCTTGCACCTGAAGCTTGATCTGAAGTGAAAACAATTGGTTGTGAAGGAGAAGCATTTGCAATGATTTGAGCACCTCTTTTAACGATTAATACCGCTTTGTTAGAAGCATTTTTAATACCTTTAATAATAGTACCTGGTTGGATGGTTAATGTATAACCACTGTCGATGTTAACTTGACCGCTTATCATGTAAACGGTATCGTTGTAGAGAGTTCTGTTCTGATAGTTACCTGCATTTAAGGTACTAGTTGGTGACTGAGCGTTAGCGATTGTGCCAAAAAGCACAAATGCGACTAATGCTGTGATTTGTAAAATTGTTTTTTTCATTGGAAAAAAGATTTGGATGTGTTTTTTATTGTTGATTAAGTTGTTTGTTTTTCGATTTCAAAACTACATTCGTATTTAGCTATGTACTTTATCAAAATATCATTTATACGCTATTAAAATGTTAGGCAAATGTTAACGAAATCGTCTTTTTGTTATTTAATTGTTAAATCAATGAAATAAGCCATCATCAGGTGTGAAGGTTAACACATATAAAATACTTTTGTGAAAATTTAAAAAAATGAAAAGAATATCTACAATATGTGCAATGATAATTTCATTGTTCTTTGCAAAAGCACAAAATCCAGATTACCAGGTTGTATTAAAAAACGATGTACTTATTTCGCCAAATGTTTTAGAATTTGATTTATTTATTAAAAGTGTTGGTTCAAACCCGCTTGAATACTCTTCATTTCAAGCAGGAATAAAAATGAATCCATCATTTGTGAATGGAGGATTTCCAACAATTGAATTAGTAGAAAATTCATCAGAGATGTATCAATTATTAAATGGTGATACTATAAATGACCAAAGGCCCAATAGCGGTCCTGTGAAAGCTGTTTTTGATACAGTGTACAAAACAATAAGAATTATATCAGGACAGACTGTTGGAGCAGGAAATGGGAAAATAATAAGCTCTACAAATGATGGTAATAGAATTGGGAGATTTAGAGTAATTAATACTATCAATTTTGACACCTTATTAGCAAAATTTGAATTTAATTATGTTTTCAATGCTTCATATAAATCATGGAGAACAACTTTATTTACCTATGTGAACGGAGCAGGAACAAATGTTACTGATCCAAGCAAGTTTATTGTTGATGTTAAAAAAGTGGTTTATGTTGAACCAACAAATATTGCAAGCAATGCAAGTGTAACAAACATTCAAACTACATCAATGACAATAAATATAGGTAGTAAAGGAAATGGACAAAACATTATGATACTTGCAAAAAAAGGATCAAACCCAACTTATATTCCAACTGATGGGAATATTTTTAATGCATCTCCTTCATATAACAATGCTCAATTATTATCTGATAGCAGTAGAGTTGTATATGAGGGTAAAGGAAATTCATTTGAATTAATTGGCTTAGAAGAATCATCAAAATATTACTTCTCAGTATTTAATTACAATGGAGTTGATAGCACTAAGAACTTCTTAAACTCATCTTCATTAACCTTTAATGCAACAACAAAATCGCCAACCATTAACACACCAATCATTTATTCATTCTCACCAATAAAAGGAAATATTGGAACGCCTGTAACATTGCGTGGTAACAAACTATTCCCTAATGATTCAGTATTATTTAATACAAGCAAAGTAGCAGTTTCATCAAATGTTGGCGACTCTGTAATTACTATATCTATACCTTCTAATGAATTTTCTGGATTTATTAAAGTGTATACAAGT